>JBFMGC010000009.1 GCA_040752815.1 Candidatus Zixiibacteriota bacterium | reverse complement strand
GTGCCGCCCGCCGACGCCACCGCGAAGGCCAGTTTCAGCGCCGGGAACCGCTTCTCATCCGGCGGCTCGAACTCGAGTCGCCGCGTCCTGGACCAGTCCATCCGCCCGAATTCCTGTTCCAACCGCTCCGGCCAGAATAACGCGTAAGCGATAGGCAGACTCATATCCGGCTCGGACAACTGGGCCACTACCGATGAGTCGACAAACTCGACCATCGAATGTACTATCGACTGCGGATGAATAACAACCTTGATCTGGGCCGGTTCCACCCCGAACAGAATCACCGCCTCGAGTATCTCAAGTCCCTTGTTTACCAGAGTGGCCGAATCGACCGTGATTTTTCGTCCCATTTTCCAGGTGGGATGGGCCAGCGCCTGTTCAATAGTGACATCGGCCAGCTTTTCGAGTGGCAGGCTTCGGAATGGACCGCCGGAGGCGGTCAAAATGATATGCCGGACCTCTTTTCTTGTGCCGGCTCGCAGCGCCTGCCAAATAGCGGAGTGTTCGGAATCGATGGGCAGAATTCTCGGCGGGTCATCGCGGCAAATCTGCGCGAAAAGCGGCCCACCTGCCACCAGTGACTCTTTATTGGCGAGGGCCAGTCGTTTGCCACTTGAAATCGCCTCGTACGAAGCCCGCAGTCCGGCGGCGCCGACAATGGCATTCAGCACGAGGTCTACTTCGTTCAGTCCGGCCGACTTGACCAGTTCGTCTGCGCCGGCGAGCACTGTTACCGGCTCCCCTTGAAGTCTATCACGCAACCGCGAGGCCGCTTGTGGATCGACTAGGCAGAGAATTCTCGGTCGGAACTCCCGGTACTGATCTTCGAGCAACTCGGCGTTCGAATGGGCGGCTAGTATTGTGACCTCAAAGCGCCCGGGGTGACGTCTCAGGACTTTCAGAGTAGATAAGCCGATAGAACCGGTTGAGCCGAGGATGGCCAAACTACGGGGTTTCATGACATGCCCCTGCCGGGTCCTGGCTCCGGCTGCCCTGGTTTTGGTCCGAACGACGTCCCTGTCGAAATCCCGGTCACTTGAGTGGGTTGCCCTCGGCGTCGGAGCGGTACGCTTTGATCAGCCAGACGTCTTTCGTAGGCAGTGACTTCTCGGCTCCGGGCGCTTTGCTCACCGGCTCTACCGGCACTCGGCTGATCGCCCAGAGAACATCGAACCCCTTCAGCAACTGGCCGAATACGACATACTTGCCGTCGAGATACTGCGTCTTGGCGTTGCGATCGGTGCAGATGAAAAACTGCGTCTGCGCGGTGGTGGGCTCGCCGCGGCTGGCCATCGACAGCGTGCCGAACTTGTGCGGCAGGCTGTTCAGCTCGTTGGGCAGATAGTAATCGACCGACTTCTTCCCCACATGAAACGGGCTGCCGCCCTGAATCATGAAGTCCTTGATAATGCGATGAAACCTGGTGCTGTCGTAGAAACCGTCGCCGCAGCGCGCCAGAAACGAATCGGCGTGCGCCGGAGAAACATCGCGATACAACTCCAGCGTCAACTTGCCAGAATCGGTCTCCAGGGTCACGATGGCATTGCTGGGGTTCCGGATATCGTGTCGCCAGTAAGGGAGGCTGTCCGGAAACCTTGGAGCGCCCCCCTCGCCCGGCTTGATCGGTTTCGGGGGGGTTTTGCTCCATACCGCCACCGAGAATACCAGGCTGAGGATCAGTATGCTCGTTAACAGCGTCCTTAGCATGACTCTTACTCCTTCCGTGCTCTGTTTAAGCGCTACTGCGGCGAAACTATACTTCTTGGTAACTCCTGTCAATAATGAGCCGGGCGGCGGGCTGTCGGGTTAACGCCTGAGGGTCGTCCATCGTTCCGAATAGGGTGCGCGAGTCAAACCAAGCGCAGCTTTGACCGGTGGACTGGTGGGCGCAGGCGGAGTGGGGTCCGTAAGGTGCAGCTCTATGATCGCCGAATCAGGTGGGGTTGTCGACGCATAGAACAGTGCGCCCAGCGAATCGTACTCCATCCCCCAGGCAGGCGGGTCAGTCGGATCAAAAAAGAAATTGTCCGGCTGCCCGTAGGCTGCTCGGACCGCGTGAATGCTCGATCCAATTCCGACACCCTCAGGCGTCGTGACGCCGGTGAACAGAGTAGTTAGGATCATGGACACCACTGGCTCGGTGTTTTGCACCACATTGTCGTCGTCGAGATCGAACACTACCGCCACTACTCCGAGCGTGTTCTCGTAATCAACATAGTTGAGCTTGTACCCTGGTCGTGGGTCAGGGTCAATCGAAACCGGCTGCCCGTTCAGCCCGAAGACATCAGTGTAGGCGTCGTAGAGCTTCACGTACTGCCCCTGGCCGTCAGCCCCAAACCGGATAACGCTCGCTCGAACAGTGAGAAATACGGTATCGATACCAGGCACCATCGCCCTCACTATGCCGTGACCCAACTGCCCGGTGAACTGATAGTCATTGACAATTGAGCCGTTGGCGTCGGGCCGGACCGAATCCGCAGTGAGCGTACCGTCGCCCTGGATAATATCAAAGTACAGCCACGGCTTCCGCAGGGCGGTACCGGCCTGGTCCAGAACCCTGAACCGAAACTCCGGAGTCTGGATTCCGCCCCCCATGACCCCTTTGTAATACGCCCCGAACGGCGCGTTGACCGCGTACGGTATCTCGACTCTTGCCGTCTCAAAAGCCGTGTCGTTACCAATTTGATTGTAGGCGATAGCCCGGTAATTGGTCGTAATGGATGGTTTGACAAACACTCCTCCCGAGTCGGCATCAGCCATCTTCCCCAGGCCATTGTTGATCACTATCGAGTCCGCCCTCACCACGCGCCAGAGCAGTGCGGTGGAATCACCTATCAAAACCGTATCCGATTCCAGGTCGAGCAGGGTGATGTTGGGCACCGCGCCGGACATGGTAACCGCTGCGGCCGCGGAGTCCCTCCCGTTTTTGTTGTATCCGAGCAAGCTGTAGAGTGTCGGCCGCGACGGTTTCACCCAGTGACTCCCGGTCGATGGAGGCGTCAGTTTGATACCCTCCGGCTGCAGCTTGACCGAGTCTGCACCGGTGACCGTGTACTCCAACAGCGATGAATCGGTCGGCATGATGTCGCCAGGGGTCGCCGTAAACCGCGTTATGTTGGGCGGATTGCCCGGTTTGACCGGATCGTCGCCGCAGCCCACCAACAGCAGTGGTACAAATAGCGCGAGTCGAGAGATTCCGAACCAAAAGTGCCGCTCAAGCGAAATCATCATTGGCTAAAGCCTCAAACTCGATTGTACTGCAATCATCGTGCCCGCCACCGGAACAACATTTTCGATTCCACGAGTTACGGTTTGAAGAAATACCTTATACCGCCGCCGATTTGCAGGTGGCTGACACGGTCATCGGTGGCGAGGAAGTTCCAACTGTTTATCGACGAGAGCGCCAGGAACGAACGATTGTCCGCCGCCTGCCATAGTGTCACGTCAAGGCCGAATTCAATGTCCAGCCCAAAATCAGCTTCGTACTCGGTGATATACCCAGGCGACGTAAGAGCGGCCAGGCCGAATGTAGCTGCCGGGCCAAGGTAAGGGCTCCAACCGCTCTCTTTGAGATCCAGCGGGGAATATGTCGCGCGCAGGGCGATGGCATAATGATGGTAGGTTGATCTCTCCGGGAATCGTACCGGCTCGAAACCTGGCACAACGATCGGGTTTTTCACTCGGTGCCTGGCGTATTCGAATCCGGCGCCAAGCGCCCACTTCCCCTCGAAGAGTCTACCATAGGCTAAGCCGAACGAGTATCCGTCCTCGTATATGTGGGTTCCATCGATCTCAAGGCCGTAGCCGTCGTTGGTCTCAAATTCTGATCCCGGCAGGCCATCATACTCGCCCTGAGGCATTGCGTACGCAAATCGCAGCTCCAAATATGCGAATCTAGCCGCCACCCGCTGGATCCCCCATGATTGACCCGCCACGCCAACCACCAGCGCCAGAACTGTCAAAACCGCCTTACCATGAAGCATTTTGCCTCCGGGACTTGCTTCGTTCGTTTCGGCCGGTACGGTCTCGGATTCCGGCCACTGAGTTATTATACAATCATTTACCCGGTCCGGCCACAGGTAAACGCAACCCGAATCGACCAGTTCGGTCGCCGATGATATGCCACTTGCCACCCGATAATGAATAGGTATAATATCCCGGCCCGGACTAGTACCGGGGTACGAACTATTGTTTTGACAAGGACAGATTTATGCCAGGATCGAGAATAATGATAATCGGCGCGGGCGCCATGGGACAGGGCTTGAGCGAGGCGGTCGCCGCCGCCGGCCACGACGTCACCCTGGTGGACCGCACCACCAAGCTTGTCGAAAAAGGGATGCGCGGTATTGAGGAAGCCATGGACCGCGAAATCGGTCGCTGGGGCTTGACCCAGGCCGATAAAAAGGCGATCATATCCCGAATCCACCCGACCGCCGATCTCTCCCAGGCCGAGGACGCTGAAATCGTGCTCGAAGCTATTCCCGAAGACCTCGAGATGAAACGGGGCCTGTTCGGCAAGCTCGATCGGATTTGCCCCGACGACACTCTTCTCATAACCAACACCGGAACCCTCTCGATTTCCGAGATTGCCCAGGCCACCGAACGGCCCAACAAGATCATCGGTATGCACTTCCTCAATCCGGTTACCCGCATTCCGTTGGTAGAAATTGTCAAAGGGTTGCGGACCGACGAGATCACGTTCCAAAAAGCGGTCGAATTCGCCCAGATGCTTGACAAGAAGTGGATCACGGTCAACGAGTACCCTGGCTACGTGACCACGCGAATCATCGTGCCGCTGCTGAACGAAGCGATGCACGTGCTCATGGAGGGAGTAGCCTCCGCTGACGATATCGACGAGGCCATGAAGCTCGGATTCGGGTTCAATGTCGGTCCGCTGGCGCTGGCCGATCAGATGGGCCTGGATGTGGTCATGTCCTGGATGGTGAACCTGCTTAAGGAGCTTTCGGAGCACCGCTACAACCCCTGCCCGATCCTACGCAAACTGGTCCGGGCCGGACACCTCGGCGTGAAGACCGGCAAGGGGTTCTTCGAGTATGACAAGGACGGCAACCGGATTTATGCGCCGTCGGTATCGCTCACAGGTGGAGGCACGCGATGAAAATCCTCGTGCTCAATTGCGGGTCGTCATCGGTCAAATACCAGTTCATCGACACTCAGACCGAGGTATCACTGGCCAAGGGGACAGTTTCCCGGATCGGCATGGCGGGCTCGGTTGTCACGCATAAGCCACACGATCGCAACGAAGTCAAGGTCTCCGCCGAGATTCTCGATCATATCCAAGCTGTAGAGTATGTCATCACCATGCTGATGTCGCCGAATCATGGCGTGATCGCGAGTAAGAAAGAGATCGAGGCAGTCGGCCACCGCGTAGTCCACGGCGGCGAGCAGTTTTCAGATTCGGCTCTCATTACCGACACCATGATGGCCGCGTTGCGCTCGCTGATCGAACTGGCGCCCCTGCACAATCCGCACAATATCAGGGGCATCAACGCCTGTATGACCAACCTGCCGGGTATCCCGCAGGTGGCCGTGTTTGATACGGCGTTTCATCATCGCATGCCCCCGCACGCCTATATCTACGGCATCCCGTACGTGCTCTACAGACGCTATGGTATCCGCCGCTACGGATTCCACGGGACCTCGCACCGATTTGTCAGCGACCGAGCCTCCGCCATGCTTAATCGCCCGCTCACCGAATTGAAAGTGGTGACCGCGCATCTTGGCAACGGAGCCTCAGTGGCCGCTATCGACAAAGGCGTCTCCGTGGATACGTCAATGGGCTTTACTCCGCTGGAAGGTCTGCTGATGGGCACGCGCTCCGGCGATCTCGACCCGGCGGTAATCCTGCATATCATGGCTCGCGAGGAACTCTCGCTGCACGAGGGCAACACCCTGCTGAACAAGCATTCCGGCCTGGTGGGGATATCGGGCGTCTCATCGGACGTGCGCGAGGTGATCGCGGCGGCCACAGACAGCAACCACCCCAACGCCAGGCTGGCGCTTGAGGCCTACTGCTATCGTCTCAAGAAGTACGTCGGTGCGTACGCCGCTGCGATGGGCGGACTTCATGCGCTCGTGTTTACTGCAGGTGTTGGAGAGAACTCACCGTTGGTTCGCTCGATGACCTGCGCCAATCTCGAATTCCTGGGTATCGCCCTGGACGATGACAAGAACAAGCAGGCCGTCGGCAAGGAGATGGACATCTCGACCGACAGCGCCGCCTGCCACACGCTGGTAGTGCCGACCAACGAAGAGTTGGTAATCGCCCGCGATACGGAACGAATCGTCGTGGCGGCCCGGCCGCAATCGTGAACTGCAGCGCCGACAACACGGTGAGCGGGCGACCTCTCGAGGCTATCCCAAACGGCAAAAAGAGTTGCGGCAGGTTCCCGTGCGCGGACAGCCTCTCCCGGTCTGCCCGGTCCACTGAGACAGCCGACGACTCTGTCGCCACCCCACCCGCGGGCGGCTGGGTCACCAAACCGGGACAACTCGTCACGCATCGAACCAAAGCCGCGAAGTTATAGTTGCATGGCGGCCCAGCCGATCTATATTAGTTGTGATGGGCACGTGAGGGACAATGGTCCCCGAGGGTACCGAGATGGACTGTCGGTTTCCTGCAGCGCCGCCGGGACGCAGCAGGTGTTACGTCGGCATTCTGCTGGCGACAGTATTAGTCATGGCTTCGTCCGCGTCGGCGGATGATTTTCGCCTTTTGCTGGTTCGCAGCGGGTCAGTTGATCGCGCCACCGGGCTTGTATCAGGCGAACTGATCATCGGCGCCGGCTATATCAATGGTATTGACAGCGGCATGAGCGGCGTGGCCTGGCGCAAGAACAAGTACAAAGGTCAGCTCGAGGTTGCCGACATCATGGTCGTAGAGGTTTCGCCCTACGACGCAGTCTGCCGCTATACTCTGCGCCATCCCGACTTGCCGGTGCAGTCGAAGGACAAAGCAAGCCTCACCCCGGCCACTCGTCAGGACGCCGAAATCCTCGCCAAGGGGATTGAGGCTCTTGACAACCGGCTTTGCTTTGACGCGCTGCTCTTTTTCGAGCGGATCTTCTGCCCCAACCTGGAGAACCGGTTTGTTCAGAGCCAGATCAGCCAGTGCCTGGACCATGTGCAAAAAAAGCTGGCGGGCGGCCTGAGCGACGACGAAAAGCGCCTTCTTCGCTCCCGCCTTCGCGACGACTGCGAGCTCGCCGAGGGCCACCACCGCGCCAAGAATGCCTTGGCGGCCGACATGTACCTCAAGCGCATACTGGCTGTAGACACCGCATTAGCCAGGGCAGCCGCACTGAGAGATTCGGTACCCGATCAGGATTACGTCAGCCTGTTTTCGCCAACTCGTTGTAAGTAGGCACGCGAAACCGTTCGCTCGGCAGGCCTCCGCGCCTGCCGTGACGCCAAGCGGCAGGGGTAGAACCGCGCCGATCGAATTGGAGTAGCTCGGCTCGAATCCTGTACCCACCGAACGGGTAGGAGTTTCGTCAAAACTATTGACACCGCCAATCAACCATCTATATTACCCTCAAACCCTCGCCGGTGTGTGACCGGCAATGTGAATAGTTCATATCGTACGGTGACAAAGGAGCAACGCACAGACTTCCACAGCTAACGACAGTTGAAGGCGACTTGGGTAAGCGGGCCCGGCGCCGAAACCTTTAGCTTTCGGAGGTACTGCATGCGACGTTGCTTTGTCTGTCTCGTTCTCGCCGCCCTGTCAGCAGTCTCGATCCTCGTATTCGGGTGTTCCCGCTCGTCCGACAGCGTGGGTCCACAGACGCTGGTTCCGCGGGTGACGGACAGCGACACCGACGGCACTCCGAACAACGATCCGCCGTCGGGTGACACCCTGCCCTGTGACAGTTGTCCTCCCAACGACACTATCCCGCCCGGAGACACGGTTCCGACCGATACCCTTCCCAGAGACACGCTCCCCTGTGACACCTGTTCGTGGGACACTCTTCCCTGGGATACGATCCCGCCGGATACGGTCCACTGGGACACAATCTGGCCGGATACCCTCCCCTGGGATACCATTCCCTGGTGGGATACGCTTCCGTGGTGGGATACCCTCCCGTGGGACACGTTGCCCTGGGATACCGTCCCCGGGGACACGACTCCGTGGTGGGACACGCTCCCGTGGGACACTCTCCCCTGGGACACCCTGCCGTGGGATACGCTCCCCTGGTGGGATACCCTGCCGTGGTGGGACACAATCTGGCCCGACACCTGTCGGGACACGGTCTGGCCGGACACGGTGCCCGGGGATTCTCTGCCCTGGGACACGTTGTCTAATGATTCGGTCCCGAGGCAACGGCCGGTTTTCAGACGCGGGATGTCACACTAAGGGTTGATCCCGTGGGCCGGCCGAGGCCACGAGCTTGGGGCGCTTAAACTCAACAAGGCGGTTCGGCTCGACCACACGGAATCACCCATCTTAGGCGCTGCTGGGCCAGAGAGCCGGTCCGGCGGCGCCGCTTTATATTCATCCTGCTATGGGTGGAAGGTGGTGCCCTTCTGGGTTAAATATATCGGGTGGGGCAAATCATGCAAGGGGGGAGTGCGGGTGGGGGAATCGTAGGTCGAAACCCCTGCGGTTTCGACATGGCGCCGGTTCCCCTCTTTTTGTTGCGTCGCTGTAGCCGCTGCCATATCGTTATAATGGTTTCGCACACAAGCGGAGAGCTCTGGTGGCTTTAACGAATACACTGTACTTCGGAGACAATCTCGAGATTCTCCGGCATCACATCCCGGACGAATCGGTTGATCTCGTCTATCTGGACCCGCCATTCAACTCCAATCGGGCCTACAACGTGTTTTTTCAGGACAAGACTGGTAAGCAGGCCGCCTCCCAGATCCAGGCCTTTGAAGATTCCTGGCACTGGACAGAAGATGCTCAGGCGGCATATGATGAAATGCTTGGCGGAGACTATCCGGTCGAGTTAAAGGAAATGCTCCGCGCTTTTCGTGAATTCATGGGCCCGACTGACATGATGGCGTATATAACCATGATGGCCATCCGGCTGTTCGAGTTACGCCGCGTACTGAAGTCCACTGGTTCACTCTTCCTCCATTGCGATCCCACTGCAAGCCACTACCTCAAGCTACTCTTGGATCAAGTTTTCGGCATAGAGTCGTTTAAGAACGAGATCATCTGGAAACGGTCTCAGCCTAAGGGTCATGCATACACACGTTTTCCAAGTTCCCACGACGTGATTTTCTTCTACAATAAGGGCAAGACAGCCTTCTTCGACACCCAATTCCGCCCGCACGATCCGGACTACGTCGAGAAGTTCTACAAGTTTGTCGAGGAAGGAACTGGGAGAGCTTATACACTTGGTGATTTGACCAATCCTAATAAAGACCGCCCGAACCTAACTTACGAGTTTCCTCCCAAGAGTGGCATCGTCCGTGTGTGGCGTTGGACCAAAGACAGAATGACTCGTGAGTGGAAAGCCGGTCGAGTTGTTATTCCGGAGAAGGGTGGGGTGCCGCGATATAAGCGCTATCTGGACGAAATGGAAGGTACGATCATTACGGACATCTGGGATGACATTGAACACCTTCACGGATCGCACGCCGAGACACTCGGTTTCCCGACACAAAAGCCACTCGCGCTCCTTGAAAGAATTGTAGGGGCGGCATCTGAAGAAGGTGCCACCGTTCTCGATCCCTTCTGTGGGTGCGGGACAACCATTGCAGCGGCAGAAAAGCTCCACCGCAAGTGGATCGGCATTGATATTACGTTTCTTGCCGTGGCTCTCATAAAGAAACGAATTGCGGAACATTTTCACGACTGCAAATTTCAAGTCATCGGGGAACCGAAGTCGACAGACGACGCCAAGGCTCTCTTTGAGCAGTCGCCATTCCAATTTGAGGCCTGGGCGGTTTCGTTCCTTGGCGGCCAGCCATACAAGAGCACAGGCGGCGGAGATACCGGCATTGACGGATTTCTCTATTTCCAAGACTACGAGAAGAAGTTTCACAAGATCATAATCGAGGTAAAAGGCGGCAAATATTCGCCACGAGACGTCCGTGCTTTGGCCGCCGTCCTGCAGCGGGAGAAAGCCCCGCTGGGTCTTTTGGTGGCTCTACAGCCGCCCACGTCGGGCATGAAACGGGATGCCACTACACTCGGCAAGTGGAAACTACCGGGGCACGATCGGGAATTCCCCGTTCTCCAGATAGTAACCATTGACGATCTGTTCAATGACAAGTTACCCGACCTGCCGGACACACGTGGGACTCTGAAGCGTGCCAAGCAAGTGATACGCGAAAAACACCAGGGGGATTTCTTCTGACACAATGTCGAAACCGCAGGGGTTTCGACCTGCGATGCGTCCGACGCGGCAACGAAACCCGGCAGATGAGGACATCTGCCGAGCACGTGGTTCAATCCCGACCGTGCCACTGATCGGCAGGTCTCCAGCCCTGCCGCAGGGTGATTCGGCAGGCACGGAGGCCTGCCGACCATATCCATAGAGCTTCGCCGCGTGGCAACGTCACCCTTCGACGGGCTCAGGGTGACAGTCCAAACCGCCACGGTTTCGATGAAGCGTGTGCCGATTGCGGTAGCGGAACCCGGCAGATGAGGGCATCTGCCGGGCACGTTTGAGAACCCCACCGCAAGCAGTGGGCCACCAAGGTTACATATTCTTTATGATCTCGGTCGCAAATTCCGACGTGCCCACTTTGCGGGCGCCGGTCATCTGGCGTTCGAGATCATAAGTGACCGTCTTGTTGTCGATCGTCTTCTGCAAGCCGGAATCGATCAGTTTCGCGGCCTCGTCCCAGCCCATGTACTCGAGCATCATCACCGCCGAGAGGATCAGCGAGCCGGGGTTGATGACGTCTTTGTCCGCGTACTTCGGCGCCGTGCCGTGAGTCGCCTCGAATAGCGCCACATAGTTGCTCATGTTGGCGCCGGCGGCCATGCCGAGTCCGCCCACCTGCGCCGCGGCGGCATCGGAGAGATAGTCGCCGTTCAGGTTGGGCGTGGCAAGAACATCGTACTCATCCGGCCGAAGCAGCAGTTGCTGGAACATGCTGTCGGCGATACGGTCTTTGATAACGATCTTCCCTGCCGGCACCTTGCCGTCGTATTTGCTCCAGAGTTCCTCCTCAGTGACGACCTTGTCGCGGAACTCAGTGGTGGCCAGCTTGTAGCCCCAGTCGCGGAACGCGCCCTCAGTGAACTTCATGATGTTCCCCTTGTGAACGAGCGTGACCGAGCTGCGCTTGCGATCAATCGCGAACTGAATCGCCTTGCGCACCAGCCGCTTGGTGCCGAATACCGAAATCGGTTTGACCCCGACACCGGAGTCCGGGCGGATGTGGGTCTTCATGGTCTTGTTCAGCCAGGCGATGACTTTCTTGACCTCGGGACTGCCCTTCTTCCACTCGATACCGGCGTAGACATCCTCGGTGTTCTCACGGAAGATAGTGATGTTCAGCTTCTCCGGGTGCGTCACCGGCGAGCCGACCCCGCGGAAGTACCGCACCGGCCGCACACAGGCGAACAGATCGAGAATCTGGCGCAGTGACACGTTGAGCGAGCGGAACCCGCCGCCTACCGGTGTGGTCAGCGGACCTTTGATCGCCACGTAGTATTTCTTGATGGCGTCAGTTGTTTCTTTCGGCAGCCACTCGCCGTAGAGCGCGTTGGCCCTTTCGCCGGCGTGGATGTCCATCCAGGCGATTTTCTTCTTGCCGCCGTAAGCTTTTTCGACCGCGGCATCGACGACACGGCGCATCGCCTTGGATATGTCGCGGCCGATACCGTCGCCCTCGATATGCGGGATGATCGGATTGTCGGGTACGGCCAGTTTTTTGTTTTTCACCGCGATCGGCTGGCCGTCGGCCGGCACCACGATATGTTTCACTTTTGCCATGTGAGCTCCTTATTCAAAATCGTTCAATCTCAATACGTAGGGCAGGACCCCTGCGGTCCTGCCATTGTACGCCACGACTTCAATCACCCGTGGCAGGAGCACGGGGCTCCTGCCCTACCTCTACTCTCGTAGGGCAAAATCCCCCGCTGCTTCAGCGGCGTAATTCTGCCATTCATCGTGTTGTCAGGCGACTCTGCCCGACAGCTCCTTCTTTTCCCTGCCTTCGGTTGGCAGAACCACTCGCCCGAAGCGGGCTCGGGTTCTGCCCTACGGTTTCTCCACCCAGCGCAAGCGATGGGGCACCGGTGGGTTCTGCCCTACGCTTTTGCTGCCCAGCGCAAGCGCAGGGACACCGGAAGGTCGGCCGCGTCATCGACCGCCTACTTATACCCCATGATCTTGAGGTGCTCTTTGTAGGTCGCGGCGGAGGTCTGGAGCGATTTCAGTTCGTTCTTCGAGAGCTTCAACTCGAAAATCTTCTCCACACCATCAGCACCGAGCACCACCGGCACGCCGATGTAAATATCAGTAATACCGTACTGGCCGGTCAGCCAGGCCGACGCTGCCAACACCCGTTTTTCATCGTTGAAGATTGCGCGGCACATATCGACAGTGGCCGCCGCAGGCGCGTAATACGCGGAGCCGGTCTTGAGCAGGCGCACGATCTCGCCGCCACCGTCGGCGGTGCGAGCGCAGATCTCATCGATCCGCTTCTTCTCGATCAGCTCGCCGATTGGAATGCCGGCGACAGTGGTGTACCGTGGTAGCGGTACCATAGTGTCGCCGTGTCCGCCCAGCACCATCGCCTGCACGTCGGTCATGGCCACGTTCAGCTCCATCGCGATAAACGTACGGAAGCGCACCGAGTCGAGTACCCCCGCCTGGCCGAGCACCCGGTTTTTCGGAAAGCCGGTGATGTTCTGCATGTGGAAGGTCATCAGGTCGAGCGGATTGGAGACCATCAGCACAATGCTCTTGGGGCAGTATTTCTTGATGTGTTTGCCGCAGGCGGCGATGATCTCGGCGTTCTTGGTCAGCAGGTCCTCGCGGGTCATGCCCGGTTTGCGGGCAAGGCCGGCGGTCATGATGACGATATCCGCTCCCTGCATATCCTTGAAATCATTGGTGCCGAGCACGCGGGCGTTGTAGCCGCGAACCGGTCCGGCCTGGGTCAGGTCAAGCCCTTTGCCTTTGGGCATGTCCTCGATGACGTCGACCATGACGACATCGGCAAAATTGGCCTCAGCCAGATACATGGCGCATGAGGCCCCGACATTGCCGGCTCCGATCACGGCGATCTTCTTGTTCATATATCCTCTCCTGGTAATTCCGTGTGCGTCCTATGGCGCACCAGCGAGTTTAAGTACCGTGTGGCCGGCGTCGCGTACGACCGCCAGCCGTTTTCTATCGTTCTTGTTCAAACATTCGTGAGTCAGCGTCTCCAGATCGTGAACCGGCTCGTAGAACACCCGACGGGGTTGATCATCGGGCAGCTCGGAGTACAGGCGTACGTTGATGCGCCGCGTCATGGCGTTGACCCGTGACAGCTTGTGCGATCCGAATCTTGGGACGCCGTCGCGCGGTTGGTTCGTCTCCCTATCCCATGAACCAGCCAGATCAAAGAAACTGCGCTTGCCGATGCCGTCGCGGCACGACGCCACCACGGCCACAGTTCCTCGGTCGGCGCACCCGGCCTGGCTGTTTTCGAGCCCCTTCTGAATCTGGTACAAAGTGCGATCCAGCGGCGGGAGAACCTCGGCGAGGACCAGATCGTATGGCCTGGGTATGGTGTGAGCGTATAGCTGAAATGACGCCGCTACCGCCTTCTCAAAAGCCATCTGTAATGGGCCGCAGAACGCGTGGAGTATGCGGCGGGAGGCATCGGCAACAACCTGGATCGAGAACACCTTACTGGAATCGAATTGTTCGAGCAATTCGTCAAGATGTTCAGCCATCGGGTTGCCCTTGAGTCTCAGTGGTTGGCAATCGAGGGAATTGGCCAGATTGTGGTTGCGCTCGATTGTGGCGCGGTCAGTCAATCCGGGGAAAAGAGACTTCCGGCCGCCCGTGAAACCAGCGAAATAATGCGGCTCCACCGAAGTGATAATCAGGATCTTCCGCGCCTTGAATGCCCGGCTGTTCAGATAGAATGGCTCACCGAAACGGTCACAACCGATCTTTGTCATCCGGCTCAAATCGCCGCAATCATGCCAGGCAAGGCGGTCTCTCAGCCGATCCAAGTGCCTGCCGAATATCTTCCTGTAGTGATCTGCCGATGGTTCCCCATGTGTGCCGCACGCTATGAGAAAGAGTGCGTTGTCCAGGAGGCGGCCATCGTATTGATCGAGCCAATCGAGTATCTGCGCGGTAGGGGTTGGGCGATGGCCATCGTTGACTATAATCAAGGGAGGCTCACCCTCGAGCACACGCTCTCCCCCGGACCTTTCGAAGGACTCAACAAACTGATCATACGAAAGCGGCGCACCGTCAGACAACACGCCGTACTCCTGCATATCGACCCAGTCGGGAAGCGTAAGAGAGATGGTATCCTCGGCGTATGTCAACTTGACGTCCATAGCGGTGGGAACGCGGGAGGGGAGCCGCTCAAAAGAAGTGGGCGATCTCCTTAGTAGCGTTTTCATCGGAATCCGACGCATGGACCGAGTTCTTCTCAATGTCCAGCGCAATCTCCTGCCGGATCGTGCCGCACGCGGCCTTTTTGGGATCGGTAGCGCCGATCAGAGTGCGAAGATCGTCCACAGCGTTCTCTCTTTCGAGCAGCATCGGCACCACCGGCCCCGAGGTCATGAACCGGACCAGGCTCTCCAGAAACGGCTTGCCCTCGTGCACGGCGTAGAAAGCCCGTGCTTTCGCTTCGGTCAGGGTCAACATGCGCATTTCCACAATACGAAAACCGGCCCTTTCAAGGCGGGAGATCACGTGGCCGACAAGGCGTCGCTGGACCGCGTCCGGTTTGACAATCAGCAGGGTACGGCTCATATTTCAGCTCTTCCCCTGTTTCAGTTTCGCCGCCTCGGTGAAGCCGATGTCGATCGCTTTCTTATTCTTCTCCTCAGTGCCGCGCGGCGCGCGTTTCAAGACCGCGGAGGTCAGCGCCACACGTGACACCAGGCCGGTTAGTTCAGCAATAGCCGAGAGCGCGATCACATTGGCCACCATCACATGTCCGGCCTCCTCACGCGCCAACCGAGTAAACGGCAGCCCGTAGTATTTATCTGCCGGGATGTCAGTAACGAGCGTGGTGTCAACCACGAGCGTGCCGTTCGGCTTGAGATCGCCGTAGTATTTGTCCATCGACTCCTGGGTCATGCACAAAAGGAGGTCGAGCTTCATCGCCTTGGGATAGTAAATCTCATTGGGCGAGATGACTACGTCCGACTTCGACGCACCGCCCCGCGCCTCGGGGCCGTATGACTGGGTTTGAACGACATTGCGATCGTCAGACTTGGCGATGGCCTCGGCGAGAATGACCGACGCCAGAATCATCCCCTGGCCGCCCGAGCCGGAGAGCCGCATCTCGTAGCGATCCTGCGGGATTTGCACCTTATCGAGAACTTTCGCGCTCATGCCTGCTTACCTCCCGTCAGATGTTTGACGGTATCATCGTAGACATCACAGAATTCGGTCTTCTCTTCCTTGTGCAGCAGACCGATCACATACTTGCCCTTCAGTTCCTCGGGCGTCATCTTCTGCGCCTTCGCGAGAGGCACCGCGCGGTCCTTGAAGTCGTTGATCATCGTAACCGCGTCTCCCTGCTTGTTCAAACGGCCGAAATAGGTGTGGCAGTTGGAAATGACCTCGACCAGCGAGAAGCCGCGATGTTCGATCGCCTGCATGATGAGCTTTTCCAACTGCGGCGTGTGGTACACTGTACCTCGTCCAACAAACGATGCGCCCGCCGCCTGGGCCAGTCCACAGGGATCGAACTGCTTCTCGGCGTTGCCGAACGGCGTAGTGGTCGAAAAGGCGTGAGCCGGCGTCGTGGGCGAGCCCTGCCCTCCGGTCATGCCGTAGATGTTGTTATTAATCAGCACGGTGGTGATGTCGATGTTGCGGCGGCAGGCATGGATAAAGTGGTTGCCGCCGATAGCGAGGGCGTCGCCGTCGCCGGTGACCACAATCACTTTCAACTCCGGACGGGCGAATTTCACGCCGGTGGCGAAAGCCAAAGCTCGACCGTGCGTGGTATGCAGGGCATTGAAATCGAGATAGATCGGCATGCGGCTGGAGCAACCGATTCCGGAAGCCATCACAACATTGTCCTTGGACAACCCAAGATTATCGACCGCCCGGATGATCGCCGACATGACAATCCCGTTGCCGCAGCCGGCGCACCAGACAGTGGGCATCGCTTTGCGGGGACGGAGGTACTGCAGGATGACATCGGACCGCTGCTTGTCCTTCTCTTTGACTACGGTGCTCATCAGATCACCTCCTCCAGCTTTTCGACCAGTTGCATGGGTGTGAGAATCTCGCCGTCGAAGCGCTGCAAGCCGTGGACCTCGATATCCGGCGGCAGGACCCGGCGCACCTCGTGAATGATCTGGCCCATGTTCAATTCGCCAACCACGACCTTCCGGCAGCGACTGCATAGTTGTCTGATTTGCTCATCGGGGAACGGCCAGATCGTGAACAGTTGTACCGCGCCCACCTTGGCGCCCGCTTTGCGCGCAATGGACGTCGCCTGAAGTGCCGCCCGCGCCACCGAGCCGTATGACACGAAGGCGATCTCCGCGTCGTCCATGTATTCGTCGCGGAGCTTGACGATCTCCTCTTTGTAGTCAACAATCTTGTGCCGTAGCTTATGCAGCTTGGGAGCGATTTCATCCGGGCGGTTCGTGGTAAAACCACGTGTGTCATGGGTGAGGCCGGTGCAAACGTAACGGTAGCCATCGCCGAACGCCGGCATGGGCGAGACAAGATTCTCTGTCATGGCGAAGGCCTCGAACTCCTCCGGTGGACAGGTTGGCTTAGTGCGATTGAAGATCTCAAGCTCGCCGGGATCAGGCAGCGTCACCACTTGTCGCGAGTGGCCGATTACCTCGTCCAGCAGAATTGTCACTGGGCTGCGAAATCTCTCGGCCAGATTGAAGGCGCGCACTGTCTCGGTGAATGTCTCGTAAATGGTTGACGGCGCCACCGCTATCGCCGTGTTATCGCCGTGCGGCCCCCACTGCGCCTGCATGGTATCGGACTGGCTTACTTTGGTGGGCAGACCCGTCGATGGCCCACCGCGCTGGACGTTGATTATCACGACCGGTGTTTCGGTCATGTAGGCGTAACCGATGTTCTCGACCATCAGCGAATATCCCGGACCGGAGGTGGCGGTCATAGATTTAACCCCGGAAATTGATGCCCCGATGGCCGCCGCAATCGAGCCGATCTCATCCTCCATCTGTATAAAACGCCCGCCGATTTTCGGCAGCTCGCGGGCGCACCCTTCGGCTACCTCGGTCGACGGCGTAATGGGATAACCAGCGTAAAACCTCATGCCGGCATAAATAGCGCCTAATACACAGGCGTGGTTGCCCATGATCAGGACTCGTTCTTTTTTGGCCATAACCTGTTTTCCTACTTGTAGTTGCTGGTAATGGCCAGGTCAGGGCAATGCACCCAGCAAATCGTACACTGGGTACAATTCTGGGCGCGCGCTATGATCGGCTTACCGTCGCGGTTGGGTTCAAATACATCCTGGGGACAAAGCGCAATGCAGATATTGCAGGCCTTGCACCACTTCATATTGATCTCCAGAGGCGGGGGTCCCGCGCTATAATCGTACTTACTCTGCGGGCCGGGTTTACGCTTGGTTTCCTCGGCAGCGTCAGGGCTACTCATGTCGTCTCCTCGCACGGTGTGCTTCTGTTGCGCTACTCATGGATTGAATGCTCATCTCTTCTTCGTCGTCTTCTTCGTAGCCGCCTTCTTCGCGGACTTAGCGGCGGACTTCTTTGAAGTCGGTCTGGAGGTTTTTATCTCCGCGCGCTTTTTCATCGTGACCTTCTTGCCTCCGGAGGATTTTGTCTTCCTCAGAGCCTCCTTGATCAGGTCTGGAATTTCAGTGGGGGAACCCGCCACCGGTATGCCCACCGAGTTCAAGGCTTTGATCTTCCCCTCGGCGGTTCCCGAACCGCCGGAGACAATCGCACCGGCGTGGCCCATCCGTTTGCCCGGAGGGGCGCTCTGCCCGGCGATAAACGACACCACCGGCTTGGTGAGATGCTTCTTGATGTAGGCCGCCGCCAGTTCCTCATCGGAACCGCCGATCTCACCAATCATGACAATACCTTTGGTGGCCGGGTCGGCCTCGAACGCCGCGAGACAGTCAATGAAGTTTGTGCCTATTACCTGGTCTCCGCCGATGCCCACACAGCTGGTCTGGCCGAGGTCGGCGAGCGTGAGCGCCCAAATCGCTTCGTAAGTCAACGTGCCCGAGCGGGAAACAACCCCGATAGGCCCCGGCTTGACGATAGTCCCCGGCAGAATGCCCACTTTCGACTGGCCGGGTGAAATCAGTCCCGGACAGTTGGGACCGATAAGGCGCGCGCCATGGCTCTTCACAAATGGCACGACCTTCATCATATCATTGGCAGGAACTCCCTCGGTCACACACACCACCAGCTTGATGCCCGCCGTTACCGCCTCGTAGATAGCATCAACTGCGAATGCCGGCGGCACATAGATGACCGACGTATTCGCCGAAGTCTTTTCGACCGCCTCGCTCATAGTATTGAATACCGGTATCCCGCCGATCTTGCTGCCCCCTTTGCCGGGTGTCACCCCGGCGACCACGTTCGTGCCGTACTTCTTCATCTGTTCGGCGTGGAATGAACCGTCACGGCCCGTGATGCCTTGAACGACAACTGTCGTCTTCTTGTCTATGAAAATTGACATGCTCTTTGGCTCCTGTTCACTGTCCTGCTATGCGGCCTGACCGGCCAGTTCAATCGCCTTCTTCACGACGTTATCCAGCGTTTCTGCCGACGGCAGCTTTACCGATGCAAGTATCCTCCTCGCCTCCGTCTCATTCGTGCCGGTCAGCCTGACTACGACCGGGATTGTCGGCCTGAGCTGCCGGAAGGCCTCGACGATACCGGTGGCGACATCATCGCACCTTGTGATGCCGCCGAAAATATTAATCAGAATCGAACGGACATTGGGATCATCGAGGATGATCTGCATGGCCGAGACGACTTTCTGCGGGTTCGATGATCCGCCGATATCCAGGAAGTTAGCCGGCTCGCCGCCGTACCTCTTGACCAGGTCCATCGTGGCCATCGCCAGCCCGGCGCCGTTGACAATACAGCCGATACTGCCGTCGAGTTTGACGAACGACAGATCGGCTTCGCGCGCCCTGACCTCAGCCGGGATTTCAGCATCGAGATCACGCATCGCGGCGATATCCGGGTGGCGGAAGAGGGCGTTGTCATCGATGTTCACTTTGGCGTCGATAGCGACCACCTCGCCACCCTGAATAGTCACGAGAGGGTTGATTTCCACGAGTGAAGCATCCACCTCCCAAAAGGTCCGGTACAGTTTCATCAGGATATCAGCCGCCTTGCGCACCTGCCCGATATCCTTGAACAGCTTGTAGGCAAGATTACGCGCCTCGAATGACTGAAGGCCGTAGATCGGGTCCACATGCAGCTTATGTATCTTCTCCGGGGTTTTAGCGGCGACCTCTTCGATATCCACCCCGCCCGCTGATGACACCATGATCACCGGTTTCTGAGCGGCACGGTCGAGAATGATGCCGACATACGACTCAGAGAGAATGTCAACCGCTTCCGAAATCAGCACCTTGCGTACGGTCTCGCCCTTGATGTCCATCCCAAGTATTTTGGTGGCCAAGACGCGCGCGGCCTCGGGGTTCTCAGCATACTTGACTCCCCCGGCCTTGCCTCGCCCGCCTACCAGCACCTGGGCCTTGACCATAACCGGTTTGTTGAATCTCGTGGCGATCTCGGCCGCCTGAAGATGGGTGGTGGCAATCTCACCCGGCGGCACCGGCACTCCCCGCTCGGCAAACATTTGGCGGGCTTGATACTCGTGAACCTTCATAAAACGCTTTCCTCGCTGTCTGTGGCGTCCTTCATAATTATGCTTTGATAATATTTCCGGGCCAGACTTTCAAGCACTTCCTTGGTGTTGGCCGATGGATCATCCAGCACTTGCTCCATGAGGTGCTCCAGAATCTCGCCCACTCTCGGACCCGGCCCGATTTCGAACATCCGCATGACATCATGTCCGTTGAGCGCGAGATCAGAATAGCTGAACGGCGGTTTGCGCGAGAGTTCTTCGCGTATCGCCTGCTCGAATTCATTGACATCGGTGGTGGTGCCGCCCATTCCCTGAGCGATAACATCCGCCCGGCGCAGATCCAGCAAATCGAAAATCAGGTCGACCCCTACTTTACGCACCAGGCGACGCAGCCCCTTGTCGGTGACTGCTGTGGTGAACATGTGGCGTTCGACCAGGGCGGAAACCTCGTCTACCAGGGCATTCGAGAAGCGTAGCCGCGTCATCACCTCCCGCGCGGTTTCTGCTCCCAGCGTCTCGTGGCCGTAGAACGTGGCGCCGTCATCGGTGAGACGTTTGGTGCGCGGCTTATCGATATCATGGAAAAGCGCCGCGAGCCGCAGGCGCAGACGCTTGTCGCAGGCATCGATACACCTGAGCGTATGCTCGTAAACATCGTAAGCATGATAACCGCCCGGTTGATCGACTCCGATGCCCGACTCCAATTCCGGCAGTATTTCTCGCAGCAATCCGCTCTCGTGCATGAGCTGAAAGCCGCGCGATGGTTTCTCTGCCAGGGTAAGGAGCTTGGTTAGCTCTTCGTTGATCCGTTCCGCAGAGACTGTGGTTATCGATGCTGCGACTTGCCGGATAGCATCAAACGTATTCGGCTCTACCTCGAATTCAAAGCGGGCCGCGAACTGAATTGCGCGAAGCATCCGCAGCGGATCCTCGCGGAACGACTCCGGCGAGGTCATCCTCAGGCGGCGTTTATTGAGATCGCTCAGCCCGCCCAGCGGATCGACCAGCCGTTCGGTGCCCAGTTCCACGGCCATGGCATTGATCGTGAAATCGCGGCGAACCAGATCCTCCTCGACCGGCAGAGCGGGGTCATAAGCAACCGCGAAGTCTTTGTGACCGGCGCCGGTGGAGTGCTCGCGGCGCGGCAGGGTGATATCAAACGTGTGCATCTTCTCGCGGCCGAGCTGAGTGAACTTGATCACACCGAAACTGCGGCCGACCAGATCGACCCGGCCGTGTCGACGGAGAATCGACGTGAGCTCATCATAAGGGATACCGGTAACAAGATAATCGCGGTCCTTGATTTTCATGTCCGGCATGAGCAGACGATCCCGCACCGCCCCGCCGACCTCGTAGATGCGTCCGCGTGTCAGAATGTCACCTACCGCCTTTTCCGATAACCTGCACATTATCATCGCACAATTCGCGTTCCAGCCTCGCCTCGAAGGGCTTTGGCGGCGTTTTCAAACGAGGTTATCGTGACCATTTCTCCGCCGTTCTCCAGAAACTTGATAGCGGCAAGAATCTTTGGACCCATCGAGCCTTCCGGGAAATGCCCCTCCTGGTAAAGGGTTCTAATCTGCGAAAGCGATACTTCCTCGAGATTCTTTTGCTGCGGCGTGCCGTAGTTGGCGGCCACCGAATCGACCGACGTTAGGATCGAAAGGACGCCCGCGCCGATCTCGGCGGCGAGCAGGGCCGATGCCAGATCTTTGTCGATTACGGCGTCAATCCCCTCATACCAGTTACGGTGATCGATGTAGATCGGGATACCGCCACCACCGTCGGCAATTACCACCGCGCCGGATTCAACCAGTTTCCTAATCATGCCCGCCTCGATCGTGCGGAGTGGCATCGGCGACGGCACCACTCGTCGCCATCCGCGATTCGAGTCCCTCTTCATCTGCCAGCCGCGGGTCTGAGTGAACACTTTGGCGTCACTTTCAGAGTAAAACTGCCCGATGAACTTCGTCGGATTGGCGATCGCCGGATCATTGGGATCGACCAGCACCTGAGTGATAATCGTAATCACCGGGCGCTCGAGATTCTCGTCGCGCAGGCGATTCGCCAGCGACTGCTGAATCATGTAGCCCATACCGCCCTCGGTGTCGGCCACGCACACGCCGAGCGGAAGAATCGGCGCCTTCCCGCGGGCCAGCTCGATTCGCAGCAGGGCATTACCGACCTGTGGTCCGTTGCCGTGGGTCACCACCAGGTTGTAGCCGTCCTTGATGAGATCAACGATGCCGTCGAGCGATTCCCGAGTGTGGCGGAACTGGTTCGCTATCGTGTCCTCGACACCCGGTTTGGTGATAGCATTCCCTCCCAACGCTACCACCGCTGTCTTATTGTGAGTCGTCACGGCGAGACCTGTTCCCGGAAGCCGGCGAAAGCCCGACGGACCGGCCGTAACCGGCCCGTCGGATCGAAACCTCACTTCTTGCGGGACCCCTTCTTGCTACCGGCCCGCCGTGAAAAGTAGTCAGCCAGGACCGTCGCCAAGCTGGGCGTGCCGATTTCCTGCAGCGAGTAATACACGCGCGTGGTCGGATGTTTGATTTTGACGATTCGGCTCAGATCGATGGGGGTGGCCACGATCACGGAATCGCACTCAGTGCGATTGATCGTAGTCTCCAGATCTTTCACCTGTTGATCGCCGTATCCCATAGCCGGCAAGAGTATGCCGATATCGGGATATTTCTCGAACGTCTGCGTGATCGATTTCACGGTGTACGGGCGCGGGTCGACCAACTCGGAGGCCCCGTATTTCGTAGCCGCTACCACCCCGGCGCCATACTGCATCTCGCCGTGCGTGAGTGTCGGACCGTCCTCCACTACCAGCACCCGCTTACCGCGAATCAATTCCGGCTTGTCGACCTGGATCGGCGACGCCGCATCGATTACCACCGCCGCGGGGTTGTAGGCCGCCGCATTGGCCCGCACCTGGGCGATTCCGTCACTGTCGGCCGAGTCGATCTTGTTGATCACGATGGCGTCGGCCAGCAGCAGGTTCGCCTGGCCGGGGTAGTAACTGATTTCATGGCCGGGCCGGTGCGGGTCTACCACTGTAAACTGAAAGTCGGGGCGATAGAACGGCATATCGTTATTACCGCCGTCCCAGAGGATCACGTCGGCCTCCTTTTCCGCCTCACGGATGATCTTCTCGTAGTCGATCCCCGCATACACTGTGACACCGCGCACGATATGCGGCTCGTACTCCTCGCGCTCTTCGATCGTGCACTTGTGTCTGACCAGGTCGTCCAGAGAAGCGAAGCGCTGGCACACCTGTTTGGTCAGATCACCGTACGGCATGGGGTGACGAATCGCCACCACTTTCTTGCCCATGCTTTGCAGAACTTCGGCCACGCGGCGGGTGGTTTGCGATTTGCCCGACCCGGTGCGGACGGCGCAAACCGCGATGACCGGTTTCCTGGACTTAATCTGCGTGGGCAGCGAACCTTCGACCGAAAAGCGCGCGCCGGTGGCCATCACGTAGGCTGCCTTCTCCATAACGTACTGATATGAAACATCGGAGTACGAAAAAACGACTTCGTCGACCGAGTGTTTCTGAATCAGATCGAGCAGTTCCGCCTCATCGTAGATGGGAATACCTTTTGGGTACAGCTTGCCGGCCAGCGCTTTGGGATACTTGCGCCCCTGTATATCCGGAATCTGGGTGGCCGTGAACGCGACCACTTCGACCCTCTTGTCATTGCGATAGAGCACGTTGAAATTGTGGAAGTCTCTTCCGGCCGCGCCCATGATAACTACTTTCTTTCTTGCCATGTCTAATGACTCCTAATCGATTCGTTTCATCGTTACATCACCGATCCAGGAAATGACCGCGGCAGTCATATAGATGATGCCATCCAGATGAAAAGAATCAGATAGAGCGGCAGATGCCCGATCCGGGATCCGAATATGTACTTGCAGCGTTTCAATATCGTGCGCCTGCGTGCTTACTGGTTATCGATCTGCGCCCTTTGCAGTCCGCCGGAGAAATCGACATAGACTGACTTCCACTCACTGAATACGTCGAGCGCGGCAGTGGCCGCCTCACGATGGCCGTTGCCGGTTTCCTTAGTGCCGCCGAAGGGAAGATGGGTCTCGGCGCCGATGGTCGGGGCATTGACATAGAAGATGCCGGTGTATACATCGCGCATGGCGGTGTACGCTTTGTTAATGTCACGCGTGTAGATCGACGCAGAAAGCCCATAGGCGGTGTCGTTAGCCATCTCCATGGCCTGATCGAAGCTGCGGAAGCTGCCAATCGACAGCACCGGGCCGAAAATCTCCTCGCGCCATAGACGCATTTTCTGAGTAACATCAGAGAATATAGTCGGCTGCACAAAGTAGCCCCGGGCGTACGGGCCGCCGGTCAACTGCTGTCCACCGCACACGAGGCGGGCGCCATCCTGGTTCTTGCCGATATCCACATACTCGAGCACGGTCTTGAGCTGGTCCTCATTCACACATGGGCCCATCTGAACGTTCTCATCGAGACCGTTACCGACTTTGAGCTTCGAGGCTCGCTCGGCCATCTTCTTTACGACCTCGCCGTAGACGCGCTCATGGCAAATCAGCCGGCTGGTGGCGGTGCAGCGCTGCCCGGTCGTGCCAAACGCCCCCCAGAGGGCGCCCTCGATCGCCAGATCGACATCGGCATCATCCATGATGATCTGCACGTTCTTGCCGCCCATCTCGAGACAGGAGTGCTTGAACTTGGGAGCGCACGAGACGGACACGCGCCGGCCGACATCGGTAGAGCCTGTAAAGGAGATTACCCGCACCCGCTCGTCTTCAATCAAAGGCTGGCCCACACCGGAGCCGCTGCCGGTGACCATATTGACCACGCCGGACGGGATCCCTTCCTCGTGCATGATGCGCACCAGGTTGACCACCGAGAGCGGCGTATCGGTAGCCGGTTTGATGACCACAGTGTTGCCGCAAATCAGCGCGGGCATCATCTTCCACGACGGAATCGCCATCGGAAAATTCCATGGCGTTATGAACCCGCACACTCCGAGTGGTTGACGAACGGTCATGCAGAATTTGCTCTTGAGCTCGGACGGCGTGGTCATCCCGAACGAGCGGCGCCCCTCGCCGGCCATGTAGAAGGTCATGTCGATAGCTTCCTGCACATCGCCGCGAGTTTCCGCAAGCACCTTGCCCATTTCGCGCGTCATGTCTCTGGCACAGCGCTCTTTTTCCGCGAGCAGGCGCGTGGCGACACGATAGAGAATCTCGCCGCGCTTGGGCGCCGGAACCAGCCGCCAGGTTTTGTACGCTTCGGCAGCGGCATCCACCGCCGCTTTGACGTCGTCCGCGTTTGACTTCTGGAAGACGCCGATCAGTTCGCTGGTGTCGGCGGGACTGCGGTTCTCGAATGTCTGTCCCGAGCGTGAGGCGACCCACTCCCCGTTAATGAAATTCTTGAAAACTGTTTCAGCCATCGTCAGCTCCGTTTGTGCCAAAAGGTTTTGGGTCCTGCGTTTTTGGTTGTGAATTTATTCACAGCCGCTCCGCAGAACGCGACAATATAGCAGATAAGCCCCGGTAGTCAACCCATTTGAGGCGTCGCGGCGCGCTATTTGCGCGTTGCGGCACAACAAGTTACATGGCGCGGCGTTCGTTCCTCCCAAGCCCCCCGACCGCGCTTTGATCCGCGCCGCAATCTGGACCGCGCGAACCTATTTTGAAAAAAGATCGTGAGATCGGGTTGACCTTTGCGACATCGGGATCGTCTGTTATGTTAGACGATGTAGGAACGTCCCTTGAACGCGCTATTGATGACATACTGGCTTTGCCTGCCTCTGGCGCCGCTGAATCCGATCGAGGAAGACACGCTGGCGCCGCTCAATCTGCACTTTACAGTTGGGGTAGCGAACCCCAACGGGATCGTCAGTCTTGGACCGGTGATGTCCGCCAGTTGCGAAATGCTCGTCGTTCATCCATTCATGGTACGGGGCACTGTAGAGCTCAAATACGGTCGGATAACGTCAAGTGTTTTCCCCACGGGCCACCTCTGGTCGGTGCTGATGGGCGGCGATGCTATTTATTATCGAGGAACTGATCATCTGACCGGCTATATCGGCGCCGGGGCGGTATTCGCGGCGCACAGCTTCCGCTCGTTCGCCGAAACCGCCGATTCGCTTTTTCTCTCAGAGGGGGTCACCGATGTTGACATCAAACAGCAGTGGGGATACCGGATCATTCTCGGCCTGCGCTATCACAGATCATACTCACTTGAAATCGGCGTGGTCGAATTGCGGCCGCGTTTCATGAAGGTCGGCTCCGACGGAGCCGGCGGCGAGCACCGGTCGTACCAGGCCACCCGCACCGGCAGCTTTCAAATCACGATCGGGTATCTGTTCGAAGTATAGCTGTTAGGTAAATCGGAATCCTACGCAAAGGAGTTGCGGCAGGTATTCGACCACGACGGCGGCAGGTCACCACCCGATCCGGCCCGCTTCGCAGACCGGGTCGGGCTCAAGACCTGACGCAACAAGACGACGGCTGGCGTGGAGGCCGGTCGATCAATGTCACGGTGCCGATCAGGATCATAGTGATGTCGGATCTGCTTGCACGTAACGCAAAAGAAACTCCCGGCGAAAGGCATCAAACCGGCCGGCAGCCATTGCCCCTTGGATATCGCGCATTAGCTGCAAGTAAAAGTAGACAGAATGGTAGGTTGCCAGGGAGAGTCCTGTGATCTCCGCCTGGTTGAACAGATGCCGCAGGTAGGCGCGGCTGTAGCGACGGCAGACCGCACAGTCGCAGTGCTCATCGAGCGGGCGACTGTCATCAGCATACTCGGCGTTGCGATAGACCAGCGGTCCGGTCGACGTAAACACGCTGCCGGTGCGCGCGTTGCGCGTGGGCAACACGCAGTCAAACATGTCCACACCGTATGATACCGCCATCAGGATATCTTCCGGGTAGCCGACTCCCATCATGTAGCGCGGTTTGTCTGCGGGAAGCAGCTCAATGGTGTGCGCGAGCATGTCTTCCATTTCGGTCTTGCTCTCCCCTACCGAAAGGCCGCCAATCGCGTAACCGTCGAAATCGAGCGCCACGATCTCTTCTGCTGACCGCGTACGGAGGTCTTTGTAAGTCGAACCTTGGACGATTCCGAATAGAGATTGTGCTCGATCAGGACCATCCGCAGTAGATTTCGCGAATCGCTTTCGGCATCGCGCGGCCCAATAGGTGGTTCGCCGGACAGCATCGGCGGCGGTTTTCTCATCCGATGGATATGGCACGCACTGATCGAACGCCATGATGATATCTGCGCCGATATCACGCTGGATATCGACCACTTTTTCCGGCGTGAACAAATGGCGGGAGCCGTCGATGTGCGACTGGAACTCGACCCCCGCGTCGCTCACCTTGCTGATGTCCTTGAGGGAAAAGACCTGGTAGCCGCCGGAATCAGTCAGTGTCGGCTTGTTCCAACCCGTGAATTTCGCCAAGCCGCCCTGGCTGCGGACAATGTCCGGGCCGGGCCTGAGATAGAGATGATAAGTGTTAGCAAGAATGATCTCCGCGCCGCACTCATCGAGCTGTTCACAAGCCAGCGCCTTCACCGCGCCGGCGGTGCCCACCGGCATGAAGGCGGGGGTTTGAAATGTACCGCGGGCGGTCGAGACGACGCCATGGCGGGCGCGGCGGTCGACCGATCTTAGCTCGTACATAGAATTGTCAGCCAATGATTCGATCCAGCGCCGATTGCAGGTCCCTCACCGGCATCATCTCCAGATCAGGCGAGCCGATATGCGACCGGTTGCTCTCCGGATAGACTATCGCCTTGAAACCGAGCTTGGCCGCCTCGGACGCCAGCCGATCAGCGTTCACCACGGCGCGCACTTCACCAGATAATCCTACCTCGCCCACCACGAGCTTATCCGCCGAGACCGGCTTGTTGGTAAGCGACGACGCAATCGCCGCGAGTATCGCCAGGTCAAGGCCCGGCTCGGTCAGGCGCAGCCCGCCCGCGACTGAGACGAATACGTCATGGGTGGCCATCGGATAGCCGCACCGTTTCTCCAATATAGCAAGAAGCAGAGCCAGTTTTTTATTGTCGATCCCGCCGGCCACCCGCTGGGGGTTACCGTACGTTGCCGGAGTGACCAGCGCCTGCACCTCGACCAGGAGCGGACGGTGGCCCTCGCAAACGCCGGCCACCACCGCTCCGGCCCGTGGGGTGTGAGGTTCCCCACTGAGAAAAAACGCCGACGGATTCACGACCTCGCCGAGACCATCGGACTCCATCTCGAACAAACCAATCTCCGCCACCGATCCAAACCGGTTCTTGACTGCGCGAAGGACACGATACAGCCGCGACGAATCCCCCTCGAAATACACGACTGTGTCGACAATATGCTCGAGCACTTTGGGTCCGGCTACCATCCCCTCTTTGGTCACATGGCCGATCAGGATCAGCGCGAAACCACGCGCTTTAGCCAGCGTGACAAGATGATTGGCGGCCTCGCGTACCTGGCCGACCGTTCCCGGCGGAGAATCGAACTGCGCGGAGGTGATAGTCTGGATCGAATCGACCATGACCACGGCATAATCATTCTCCGACAGCACCCCGGTGATCTCCTCGATGGCCGTACAGTTGATTACCGTGATCCGCTCTCCCGCTACAGTGAGTCGCTGGGAGCGCATTTTGATCTGCGGCAGCGATTCTTCGCCGCTGATGTACAAGACCGGCAAACCCTGCCGCGAGTACCCGTCCGCAGCCTGCAATACGAGGGTCGACTTACCGATTCCCGGATCACCGCCGATCAGCACGGTCATGCCGGGCAGAAGCTGTCCGCCGAGCACCCGGTCGAATTCACCTATCTCCGAAGTGAATCCTGAAAGGTTCTCCTGTGAAATCTCGGAGAGTAGCTGCTTTGTGACATTGCCGGATCGGGCCGGAGATTTCTTGCGGTCGGGGATGTGCTCCTCGATCAGGCTGTTCCACTCGCCGCACTCGCGGCACTGCCCCTGCCAGCGGGGATGTTCGGCTCCGCACTGACTGCAGAAAAACGCCGTCCTGGTTTTCTTCGACGAGAGCATTTAGAAGGGCACGTCACCGGTGTCAACCGGCTGGACATCGGGCGGGAGCTCGCGCCGCCGCCGCTCCATGTTTTCGAACCGGGCCAACTCGCTCACAAAGGCCATGTCGAGTGAACCGGTGGGGCCGTTACGCTGCTTGGCTATGATTATCTCCGCCCGGCCGAGTTTGTCCTGATGCTTGGGGTCCTTGCGTTCGTCGGACGAGAGATACGCCTCGGGGCGATACAACAACAGCACCAGGTCGGCATCCTGTTCGATAGCGCCGGATTCGCGAAGGTCGGCCAGCTGCGGGCGTTTCTCCCCGCCGCGCTGTTCCACCGCGCGCGACAATTGCGAGAGCGCAATCACCGGTATGTCCAGTTCCTTCGCCAGGGACTTGAGATTTCGAGATATGAGCGATATTTCCTGCTGGCGGTTTTCGGCCCGCGTATTGGAATGCATCAACTGGATGTAGTCGACTATCACGAGATCAAGCCCATGCTGTGCCTTCAGGCGCCGAGCCTTGGCGCGCATTTCGAGCGGCGAGAGGGTGGCGGAGTCATCTATGAAGAGCCGTGCCTTGGTCAAGGCCGCCCCGGCAATTGGCAGCTTGCGCCAATCGGCGTCGCTCAGCCTGCCCGAGCGCACCCGGTGCTGATCGAGCCGCGCCCGACTGCAGAGCATCCGCAGCACGAGCGCTTCTTTCGACATTTCCACCGAGAACATACCTACTGATTTGGGATTCTTCTCATTGGTGGCGACATTCTCAGCGATATTCATCGCCAGTGCGGTCTTCCCCATCGATGGCCGCCCTGCTATGACGATTAGGTCGCCGTTGTGCAGACCGAGCGTGGAGTCATCGAGAGCCGTAAACCCGGTCCGCATTCCGGAGAGGCCGCCTTCAGCGACCTGCATGGAATCGATTCGCTCAAGGGTGTCGTCGACCAGGCTCTTGAGTGGGACGAACCCTTGCCTGAGCCGGCTTTCGGAGATATTGAAAATGTTGGCCTCGGCGCGATCGAGCAGCTCATCCGGCTGCATCTCCGTATCGTAACAAGAGCGGAGGATTTCGGTGGAGGTCGCTATAAGCCGACGAAGCGTCGCCTTCTCTAGAATGATATGCGCATACGATGTGACATTGCCGGTCGAGGCTACCTGCTCGATAAGATCGACCAGATACACCCGCCCGCCTATCTTGTCCAGTTGCCCCTTGTCCTGAAGCCGGCTGACCACAGTCGTGATATCGATTGGTTCGGAACGCGAATACAGATCGAGAGCCGCCTGGAATATCATCTGGTGCCGGGGAGCGTAGAAATCGCCCGGCTCCTGGACTACGTCGACAACCCGGTTGATCGCCTCGGGGTCTTTCAGAATAGCGCCGAGCACCGCCTGCTCGACCTCAAGCGCCTGTGGCGGCTGGAGCCGATCCGCCTGCTTTTCGGTTTCGGGGCGATAAGCCATCCGGTCACTTCATGCTTTCGTAACGCGCCATCAGTTTCTTCATGTCTTCCCAGGTGTCTTTCTTATACTTCTCGAAGCGAAGCAGCGCCGCCGGATGATAGGTAACGATGAGAGGAATACCCTGATATTCATGCCAGCCGCCGCGAAGGGCGCCGAGGGTGGCGGTCGTTCGAAGCAGCGCCTGGGCGGCGATTCGGCCGAGTGCACAGATGATCTTCGGCTGGATCAGCCGAACCTGCTCCCGTAAGTACGGAAAGCACTTCTCCATTTCGGCCGGTTCAGGATCACGATTGCCCGGCGGACGGCACTTCAGAATGTTCGCGATGTAAACGTCGTTGCGACTCAGCTTCATGGCGGCGAGGATCTTATCGAGCAATTGCCCGGCCCGACCGACAAACGGCTCACCCAGGCGGTCCTCGTCGGCACCGGGCGCTTCACCGATGAACATGATTTGGGCATTGGGATTCCCCACGCCATATACGAACTTGTTGCGAGTCGCCCCAAGCGGACAGAGTTGGCAATTGCAGATTGCTTCGTGATGAGCCGCCAACGACTCGAATTGTGCTTCCGTGCTCATGTCAACGCTGCTCTGAAAAATGTCCGCCTGTTTACCCTCGGCTTCCACCGCGGCTGCGACCGATATCACCCGGTGCGAACTCGCGATTAGTTGCGCCGCTTCTCTCGGCCCGGAAAGTCCGTTAGCTCCGACCACGATTTCGCCCATGCCCAATTCGGCCTGGGCCGCGAGGGCGCGGCGTACCATCTCGAACAGATTATCTGGCTTGCTGTTCATACGAGTCACACTCCGGGGGTGCGACAAGCTACAACATGCCGGCTATGATTTCAAGCAGTTTGACCGCAACTTCACGCTTCGGCATCAGCGGCCAGGGGTCAGGCCTGTGGCCGGGGCGGATCACGGTCACACGGTTGGTGTCATATTCAAACGCCGACCGCTCATCGCTCGGCGAGTTCAGCACAATCATATCGAGATTCTTGGCCCGCAGCTTCTTGCGCGCGTTGGCGATGTCGTTATCGGTCTCCAGTGCGAACCCGACCAGCACCTGCTTCTTCTTGCGTGACCCCAGGTCGGCCAGGATATCCACAGTCGGCTCGAGATTGAGAACAAGTGCGGCGTCGGCTTTCTTGATTTTTCGGCGAGCCGGCGATGTCGGTGCGAAGTCCGCCGGGGCAGCGGCCATAATGACACAATCAGAGGTCGCAAACTGCCGGGTCACCGCCTTATACATCTGAGCGGTTGTCTCGACCGATATGAACCCTACGCCTTGCGGCACAGCCAGCGAGGTCGGGCCTGATACCAGTGTTACGCGGGCGCCCAGTTCGGCGGCCGCTTCCGCGATGGCGTACCCCATTTTCCCTGAGGATCGGTTGGAGATGTAACGGACCGGATCGATCGGCTCGCGGCACGGACCGGCGGTAACGATAATGCGCTTACCGGTCAGCGCTTTTTTTTTTGGCCGGCCCCAAAGTGGGCCTCGACAGCGCGGAAGATCTCGTCCGGCTCGACCATCCGCCCCTCGCCCCAGTGCTCGCAGGCCATATCGCCGGTGCCCGGACCCACAAACTTGTAGCCGAGCCCTTTCAGATACTCAAAATTGCGCTGGGTCGGCGGGTGTTTCCACATAATCGGGTTCATGGCGGGAACGACCATGACAGGTCGTTCAGTGGCGCAAACTATAGTCGTGAGCAGGTCATCGGATATACCGGCCGCCGCTTTACCGAGAAAATTGGCTGTCGCCGGAGCGACTACAATCAGGTCCGGCCATTCGGCCAGGTCGATATGGCGGGTGGCGACAAATTCTCCCTCGGGAAACATCGAGACCGCCACCGGGTTGGCGGAGATCGTCTCAAGAGTCAACGGCGTAATGAATTTCTGGGCGGACTGGGTCATGATGACGCGCGTTTCAGCCCCAGCCTTTCGCAGGCTGCGTATGAGATACGGAATCTTATAGCAGGCAATCCCTCCGGTGAGTCCGATCAGAACCCGCTTGTTCTTAAGTGACATCGCCACTCTTAATTGATACTGGATGACCGGTCGGAGCTGATGTCGCTCAGGAGGTCACGCTCGGTCCGGCCGAATTCGTTGAACATCACCGCCGAAACCACCAGTTTTACCTGTTCCAGAGAGGCTATTCGCTGGCTCGACGCCGTCAGGCGATCGAGAACCGACTCGAACTGCTCACTGGTAAGCACGCCCAGATTGAACAATCGAAGAAGAAAACCGTGCGCATCGGGGGCAATCCGTGCTCGCTCAGACTCGGTGAGAATGCGTGTCGAGCCGGACCGCTCAGGGATTTTGGTGTAGAGATTCTCCGCCGATGCCGCCGAGTGGCCCAGAATCCAGTTGTAGGCTGTGGAAATCTCCTGTTCGGTAAAACCCAGGTTCCGAAGACTGGAAGAGTATTCGGACATGTCCTCCATGTCATCGCCCGAATCCTGGGCATAATCCATAAGGCAAAAGACAATTTCGAGTATGCGTGAATCCAAGAGATCTCCTAAAACAACAAATCCAGAGCCAAAATACGCTCATCCCCGGATTCATGCAAGTTTGAATACACCGCTAAATGAATCAGCGGAGCAGTTCCCAGGCCGGCAAACTGATGGGCGACGACTTTAAGTCGTTGCGGGCGCTGAAAATAACCTCGACAAGGATTGTCTCCGCCAGTTTCAGAAAGAGAGCTTTGGGACGGTCGATTTTGTACTCATCGAGGTTCATGGCGAAGTTTGCCCTTATAACCAGGCGCGAAACATCACCCGGATCGGTTTTGAGGCTGGCCTGGATATCTGCCGACAGACGGCGCTTGTTTCCGTGAATGTAGAAATATCCCTGCGCGGTGGCTTTGTATACGGTATCCGGTTTGAGCGTGGCCGGCAACCCGATGACACCGGTGAGTTCGAAATAGGCGAATGGGTACTTTTCAGTGTGGAGGTGATTTTCCCGCATATGGCGGTCGCGCGTTTCAATACCGGTCTTGAGCGTCCGCAAATCGACCTGGAGGATTCCAGACACAACGGCAGAAGGATTGGTGGGTTCGAAAGTCAGACTGCCGGTCAGATTGTTAGTCTTGCCCTCGATAAACTCCAGCTTGGCGGTCGATCGAAAGTAGACCGTGTCGGTACCGGCAGTGGGATCAACAGCGAACTCCTCCGCCTGTGCCACACCCATGACACAGAAAATCACACAGAAAGTCGCGCTATATGTGACAGTTCTTTTCATCAGTTGTCCAGCGCCCCCTGATCGATCCAATCGCGAATGAGATTCTGCTGCACCAGGGTCAGGTACGGTGGGCCGTCGTACGGCATGCGCGACGGAAACGGGGGTGTATCTGTTGTTTTCGTATACAGGGTGCTGTTCGCTGAGTTGCCGGCTACGACTACGTTGCCGCCTGTATTGGTCCCTGTCGCACTTATTACGAGCGCGTACGTAACCGTACCGCCGAGATACATATCGCCTCCAGGGGTGGCCGATGACCCGTGACAGAACCCCAGCTTGGCGCAACTAGTCTGCAGCAGCGGGCGAACCTGGGCGGCAAAACTGATCTGGGCAACATCGTTGTCATTGATCGTTCCGGTCGCGACTGATCGAACCACATTGGCTCCCGTGACCATGGTCAGGGCCATTAGAAACGTCTCAGTCGGCTCCACGTCGGAATCATCTATCGTGGGAACCAATATCGTAGACGAGGTCTGGCCAATCAGTATCGTATCGCTTCCCGATGTAGCCGTAAAGTCACTGCCCGCCAGGGCGCTACCGTTGCTTGTCGCGTAGGAGAAAACCACGAGGTGATCGGTGGCCTGATTGATGGAGACGCCGAAAAGCAGGGTACCGCCCTCGACAACCGTGTGATCCTGAATCGAGATCGATGGCCGAGCATCATTCGGATCGGTCGGCTTGTCGCCCGAATCGGAGCAGCCGACAGCCGCCAGGATCGCTATTACCACTGAGAACAGGATGTATTTCGACATGGCCACGGTATAATAGTCGACAAGAAGGTCAGTTGTCCAGCGCTCCGTTATCGATCCACCGCTTGATGGCGTCTTGGTGGGCGGTCGAGAGAAAGCCGCCGCTGGCCGGCATTCGCGCCCCGCCGGGGGGATTCGGCACCACCGGGATGACTTTCAGATACAGATTGCTTGTGGCCGAACTGCCCGGGACGACAAAATCTCCGCTCGGGCTGGTAATTGTGACTACCTGCGCATGTGCGGGATTGGTCGTTCCGAACGCAAGACCGCCCTGGCCGACCGCCGAACCGTGACAACTGGTCGTGGCACAGCTCTGCCTCAGGATCGGTCTGACAGTCAACGAGAAACTGGCAGGATCGGGAATGCCGCCGTTATCCGGACCTGTGGGGCCGTCATCGCCGCTGTCCGAACAAGCCGCCACTAACCCCATTGCCAAGAGCGACACCAACAATAGTTTCCCGGACCACATGGAAACTCCTTTGTCAAAACGGTTGATGCGACAATCAACCCGGCCACATCGAGGCTAATACCCCAAATGGAATTGCACGAAAAAGTCGTCGGTTTTCTCCAGCGGTCCCCGTGTGTAATACGTATACGACGGCCTCACCTCAACATATGGCAGGGGGAAGAATTCGCTGGATATACGCACGAATTCGTCTACTCCGCCGCGGCTGTCACGATCATCATCAGCAAAACTATACTCTCCGATCAAGTACCAGCCATAGATCAGGCGCGTAGTCAGACTGGCGTATGTCGCCAGGGTATCGGGTGAACGCCCCACCAGATCCAGCTCACCCATCAGTGTGAATCGATCCCAGGAGACGCCCCCGAACAGCGCCCGCGAATGAGGAAACGGCCCGTTGCTCCCCTCCACCTTCTCCGACCACCTCACCGATGCCCCAGCCAGCAGCCCCAGGGGCGCGACGTTTCTTGTACCATAGACGTGCGCTACGGCAATACCTCGGCCGCCGACATCAAATCCTTCGGCGACTATATTGACACCCCGGAAATCAGCGCCCACCGAAGCACCGTCGAGATATAACTCCGGCGCGTGGCCGGTGCGCGTTCTGACGTACGCCGTGTGGTCGGCGTCGCGTAGACCGTAAACCGGGTAGAAACGCCCCCCCTTGACATAGAAGCGCTCTCCGGCAAAATACGTCAGGCCATAGCTCTCAGTAATACCTTGTTGCCCGAAGCGCACGACATAATGAAAATCGCTGAAGGGTGTAAAATCGGCGAAGACATCGGTCTGCATGCGCAGAATAGAGCCGTCATCGAACACCAGCGAACGGGAGTCGAAACCGACCAGAAGGATGGGCGCCACCCGCGGCGAAACGGCTTTGGATGCTATGACGTCCTTGGTGGATTGGAGGCAGAGTTCGTTGAGAGCGACCGAGTGGTTGCCGAATTCTGTCCGCATCCCCCCGCCATTGGGGTTGACATGGCACGCGCGACACGGCAGCGATTGCTCGGCGGCCAGCCGTGGCAGCGAATTGGCTCCCGCGACTGCCAGGAGAATAATCACCAGGAGCACCGTTGCCCTTACAAAATACTTTACTTGGCAATTCTCTGGGTGCCTGGGATTATCTGGGATAGCCATAGATTGCCTTACCCGATATAAACGTAGCCCTGCCGCGCGAGGTTCCCACATTCGCCTGAGCAGAACTCGATGACAGATTTGTGACAGGTCGGGTCGGCATTCGCGCCGCGAGCAGAGCCTTGATCCGTCAGTGCTTAAAATGCCGTACGCCGGTGAAAACCATGGCTGCACCCGCTCGGTCTGCGGCCGCGATCGCATCCTCGTCACCCTTTGAACCACCCGGTTGGATGATCGCGGTCACTCCCGCATTCGTGCCGACTTCGATACCGTCCGGCATCGGGAAAAACGCATCCGATGCCATCACCGCTCCCGCCGCTCTCGCGCCGGCCCGCTTGACCGCCATGAAACCGGAGTCGACTCGCGACGTTTGCCCCATGCCGATCCCTACCGTACCGCCGTCTTTGGCCAGAACGATGGCATTGGACTTGGTGTGTTTAACCACTTTCCACGCGAACATCAGATCGGACAATTCGGCCTCAGTTGGGGAGCGTTTGGTCACCACTTTCAGGTCCCTCGGATCAAGCACATGGTTGTCGGCGGTTTGAACCAGAACGCCGCCGCGGATTGCCTTGTACACTCTTTCGTCATCGCCGCGTCTACCCACCAATTCCGGCAGCACGAGAATGCGGCGGGTCTTTTTCTTCTTTAGCATGTCCAGGACGCCCGGGGCAAAACCGGGCGCCAGCAGGCATTCCACAAACTGGGTCTCGTGAATCAATTCGGCGGCGGCCATGTCAACTTCCCGATTGACGCCTATGATTGAACCGAACGCTGAAAGCGGATCGCTCTCGTACGCCTTTTTGTAGGCCTCCGCCAGTGTCTTCCCCACCGCCGCACCGCATGGATTGGCATGTTTGAGAATGCAGGCGAAGGGTTCGTCGAAATCGAGCAGCATGTCGAGACAGGCATCGAGGTCGCCGTAGTTGTTGTATGAGAGCTCCTTCCCGGACACCACCTCCGCCCGCAAGAGGGTCGGGTGCCTGAAACCGGGCTCGACATAGAGCGCGGCCTGCTGATGCGGGTTCTCGCCGTAGCGCAGTCCGGAGACGTGATTGTAGCGCAATGTCAACTCAGGGGGGAATACCCCTTCGGAAACCGGTCTTCCATGCTGAAAGTAAGACGCGATCGCTGCCTCATACTCGGCTGTCAGCGCAAACGCCTTCCCGGCACATCTGCGGCGGAATTCGTACGTAGTGGCGCCATCGTGCTCCCGGAGTTCCGTCAGCAGTGACATATAATCGGCGGGATCGACTATCACGGTGACATCAGCATGGTTCTTGGCCGCTGAGCGCAGCATCGACGGCCCCCCGATATCGATGTTCTCGATTACTTCCTCATCGGCGGCGTCGGGCCGCGCCGCCGTCTCCCGGAACGGGTACAAATTCACAATTACGAGATCAATCGAACGCGACTCCAATAGCGCCAACTCCTCCACGTCTCTCGGATTGTTGCGCCGAAACAGCAGCGCCCCGTGCACCTTGGGGTGAAGGGTCTTCACCCGGCCGTCCATGACCTCGGGACTGCCGGTAAACGACGTAATCGAAACGGCATGAATGCCGGCATCACGCAGCTTCTTCATCGTTCCGCCGGTGGAAATGATCTCAATGTCGAGCTTGTCCAATTCAACGGCGAGTTCGACCAGGCCGGTCTTATCGGAGACGGAAATCAGGGCGCGTTTTATTTTCCCCTGTTGAGTCATGCTCAAATCCTTCCTGTCAATAATCGCTGAGCTTCGCGATAACGTTCCGCCGAGGCGGCCACCACTTCATCGGGCAGTCTCGGCGCGGGCGGTTTTTTGTTCCAATCGAGCGTTTCGAGATAATCACGAATCGGCTGTTTGTCAAATGACGGCTGCGCGCGACCGGGCTGGTACTTGTCAACCGGCCAGAAGCGGCTTGAATCCGGCGAGAGGACTTCGTCAATAAGCAGAAATCGGCCATTCTTGAAGCCGAATTCGAACTTGGTATCGGCTATGATTATACCCCTAGTGAGCGCGTAGTCGGCCGCGGCCTGATAGACCGCCAGCGACTTGTCCCGGCACAGTACGGCGGTCTTCTCCCCCACTTGCTCGACCATAGCTTCGAAACTGATATTCTCATCATGGCCGAGGTCGTTTTTCGATGACGGCGTGAACAGGGGCTGGGGCAGTTTGTCTGATTCGCGGAGCTCGGGCGGAAACGCAAAGCCATGAACCGTGTTGGAACCTTGCTTGCGGGCAGCAACCAGCTCTTTCCACATCGAGCCGGAGATATACCCGCGCACGATGCACTCGATATCCACCCGTTCAGCCTTGGTGACAATCATGGAACGGCCATTGAGGCGATCACGGTACTTCCTTAGCGGGGCGGGGTATTCATCGACATTCGCCGTTATAAGATGGTTCTCGACGATGCCCTTGAGGAAGTCAAACCAGAACAGCGATGTTTGCGTGAGCACACGGCCCTTGCCGGGGATGCCGTTGGGCATGACAACATCGAACGCCGAGATCCGATCCGAGGCGATGAACAGAAGCGAGTCGCCCAGGTCGTAGATGTCGCGCACTTTGCCGCGGCGAGCCAGCGGGTATTCTGTGATATCTGTGGTCAGGACTACATCATTCATGGTCGAGTCGATACTTTCCTTTGATCAGGTTATCTATCACTTTTGGGTACAGTTTATGTTCCTCAATCAGCACCCGTGCGGCGAGGGTCTCGGGGGTATCGTCGGGCAGCACCGGCACGCGTACCTGTTCGAGAATACGGCCATGATCGTAGACTTCGTCCACCAGGTGCACTGTGGGGCCGCTCTCTTTGTCACCGGAGGCCAGCACCGCCTCATGCACGTAATGGCCGTACATGCCCGGACCGCCGTACCTGGGCAACAGGCCGGGGTGGATGTTGACGATCCGGCCTGGATACGCTCGCACGATTTCGACCGGCAACAGCTTCAGATAGCCGGCGAGAGCGATATATTCAATGCTTCGTTCCTTGAGTTTGGCAAGCAAATCCGCAGCAGCCTCATCCGGTGAACCGTACTTTTGCAGACGAAAGACGAACGTCTCAATGCCCGCCTTCTTCGCTCTTTCCAAACCGAAGGCCTTGTTCGTGGACGAAACCACCCACACTACGTCTGCGCAGAGTTCGCCACGAGCGGCAGCGTCGATTATCGCCTGAAGACCGGTGCCGCCGCCGGAAATGAATACCGCCAGTCTTGCTCTTGTCGCTTGCATGTCGCTTGTAGTCGTACTTCCTATCCAGGTCCTCGACAGTACGTCAAAGTTCGAAATATCGCACCGGCAGGTCGCCCCGCCAACCCCTTTTGTGGAACGTAGGGCAGGACCTCTGCGACACCGTTTTCAGTGCGATCGGCAGGGCTCCGTCCCATAGGCGCTAACTTAGCTCTCGTGCGTGGTGGACGTCCTCGTCCACCACGTTCTCATGCGTCGCAGTATATCCGGTTGGCCCCAGGACTCTGGCGCACCGGGAGATACGCCAGGCACGGACACTACAGAGGTGGCGGGCTTGAAGCAGACTCCCCTACAAGCCTTCAAGAAACACTTTAAGATCAGCGTTGAATTGCGCTGGTTGTTCAAGGTTTAACATGTGGCCGGTATCGGGGTAAACCGTGAGCCTGCTGCCGGCAACACGCTCGTGAAGCTGACGTGCCAGCGGCACCCACATCTTGTCCAGCGCACCCGCAAAAATCGCTGCCGGGACTTTGATTTGGCTGGCTCGGCTCAGGTCGTCTTCGCGGGGGTACTGGCCGCGCATCGGGTCACGCCAGACCGCTCCCGAATAGGCCGAGATCATCGTGTCAAGCAGGCTACGCAGATTGCTCTGATCGTCTTTGTACCAACCGAGCGCCCACGCCTTCCAACGACCGAGGGCCGCCTCCACCCCTTTTTCGCGAGCCACCTGGTCCAGACCCGAGAACTTCTTTCCGGCGCTATATCCGGCGGCCCCGGTTGAAACCAGTGTGAGCGACTTCAGGCGGTCCTCGTGAGCCAGCGCGAAACCGATTGCGGTCGCACCGCCCATCGAAAGCCCGACCAGATGCAATGACTCGATCTTGAGATAATCGAGCAATCGCACGAGATCCTGCACCCGGTCGGCGCGTGAGTAGCCGGAGAGGGGCGCGTCAGACAGACCGTGCCCGCGGGCATCGGGTGTGATTACGTGATAGGCGTCGCGGAAAAACTCGACTTGAGGTCGCCACATGCGGCAGTCGAGCGAGAAGCCGTGGAGAAACACGAGCGCCTCTCCCTCGCCGGCGCCCTCGTAGTACATGCGGAACTCACCAAGATCAGCGTGCGGCATGGAGGGAATCTACGGCACTGCAAGTGCCCATCGAAAACAAAACCTGCTACGAAGGTGCTGTCGGGGGACTCTGCCCGGTGGCCATCTGGCAGAACCACTATAGCCGCGTGCTGTCGCGCGCGGCGTTCGGGTTCTGCCCTAAATAATAACAACAGTCAATCACCGGCCGCCTACAACCAAGGCAAGTACTTCTCGACCTCGTAGCGGCTCACGTGGATACGGTACTGATCCCACTCGATCCATTTGTTCTCAATCAGCTTTTCGTACACGTGCGGGCCGAGCGTCTCTTTTACGAGGTCGGATTTCATCGCCGTCCGGATCGCATTCTCCAATGAATTAGGCAGATGCTTGATGCCCATGTTGGCCTTCTCCTCCTCGGAGAGGTGGAAGATGTTCATCTCGACCGGCGCACGAAGTTTGTACTTGCCCTCGATTCCCTTAAGCCCCGCCGCCAGGATACAGGCGAACGCGAGGTACGGGTTGGCGCCCGGATCGGGCGAGCGCAGCTCTATACGAGTGGCCGCCTCCTTGCCCTGACGATACGCCGGCACGCGCACCAGCGATGACCGGTTACGGCGACCCCAACTGATATAGCAGGGCGCCTCGTACCCCTCGACCAGCCGCTTGTATGAATTGACCCACTGGTTGAGAACGAGCGTGATCTCAGGTATGTGCTGCAGAATGCCCTCGGTAAACTGCCGGGCCATGGTCGACAGGTTATACTCGGCGGCGGAATCAAAGAAGAGGTTCTTTTTGGCCTTGAACAGCGACATGTGGCAGTGCATCCCGGAGCCGTTCTGTCCGAACATCGGCTTGGGCATAAAAGTCGCGTAGAAATCGTTCTCCATCGCGACTTCCTTCACGATGAACCGATACACCTGCGCGAAATCGGCCATGACGAGAGCCTCCTGGTACTTGAGGTCGATTTCGTGCTGCGACGGCGCCACCTCGTGATGCGCGCATTCCACCGGGATATCCATCATCTCGAGCGCGGCGACGGTCTTCTTGCGCATCTGAGTGCCGGCATCCATCGTGCCGTAGTCGAAATAACCGCTGTTATCCAGCACTTCGGGCTCGTTCTCGCTCTTGAAATAGAAATATTCAATCTCCGGTCCGACATAGAGGGTCCACCCCTTCTCCTCGAGCTTTTTCAAAGTCCGCTTGAGGACGTAGCGCGGATCGCCCTCGTACGGGGTGCCGTCGGGATTCTGGATGTCACAGAACAGCATGGCGACTTTTTCGCCCGAGATTTCCCACGGGATGATGCGGAAAGTGAGCGGATCGGGAATCGCCATCAGATCAGATTCGTCGATACGCGCGAAACCCTGAATCGACGACCCGTCGAATCCCTGCCCCTCGTGCAGGACCTGCTCAATCTCCGGGCGCGTAAGGGTCATCCCCTTGATGTGACCGAGAATGTCGGTGAAGCAGAGGCGGATATAACGGACGCCGGCTTCATCGATTAGCCTCAATACGTCTTCTTTAGTCTTGACCACGGCTCTATTCTCCTGTGACGAGTTACAACCGGAAACGGAAAGCGCTAATGTATTTCCGGAGAAAATTGTAGCAACAAAAAAAGGACGAAAGTAGTTCCGGAAGCTCTTTTTTTCGACTGCGCCGGGGGTTGTGCGCGGCAGACCGTTTGTGACTGTCACAATAGACGCCAGTACTGTTGCGTCAGTTCTTGCCCCCTTTTGCCTTGACCGCTGAACGAGGCAAAAGGGGTGTGAACTGACGCGCCTAACCCGCTCCAGATCAACGGCGTCAGGTCACACTTCGAGCCCGACCCGCGGAGCGTGTCGGGCCCGAAGCAAGACCTGCCGCAACGTTTGCCGACTTTTGAGACAGCCTCTCCTGGTCTGCCCGGCTCTGGATTTCGACTTTTGGCTCGACGGGGCAGACGAGGACCCCGAATCAAGTCCGGGGCAAGCTCGGCCGCCCACGGACCTTGCTGCCCTAGGTCTCAGTCCTGTCCCTGAATCTGCGGCGGACCACCCACAGAACCTACAAGCTGATGCTTATTTTACGCGTGGCAGGGGCGAGTTGCCGACAGGCGACCCCGGCCATCTTGAGAATTCGCCCGGCGGCTATGAAGATGTCCTTGTCGGGGTACTTGTCCTCGAGGTACACCACTTCCTTAATGCCAACCTGCACAATGAGTTTAGCGCACTCATTGCAAGGAAAAAGTGAAACGTACATGGTGGCACCGTCGAGGTCCGGTTTGTTAGACGCGTTGGTAATTGCGTTCATTTCAGCGTGGCAGACATAGGGGTATTTGGTATCGAGCAGGTTTCCCTCGCGGCTCCAGGGGAGCTCGTCATCGGAGCAGCCGGTCGGGAAGCCGTTGTAACCGATTCCGATAATCCGCTTGTTCGTGTTTACGATACAGGCCCCGACCTGCGTGTTGGGGTCCTTTGAACGCCGCGCCGAAAGCTGCGCGACCGCCATAAAGTACTCTTCCCAGCTTAGATAATCAGTTCGCTTGCCGCTCATTGGGGGAGTATATGGGTGGTGTTTATTGCGAGTCAAGCAACACTATGTATCAAACCCGTTGTCCTTCCACCATTTTTTGAACGCCGGGCCGGTTGGGCCTTTTGTGGCCTCGCCGATGCCCGGCAGTTGCGAGCCGGGGTCGCCCCAGAGACCGTTGAACCTGAGCCACTCCTGGCCAGAAGGTGGATTCGCCTTGTCACCAAGCACAGCCGTCCGCTCCCAGCATGGCCATTCCGCGCCGCCCGTGGCGGTTTCGTCGGAGGCCAGCGCCCGCTCCTGCACGCCCGGACGCGGATAGCTCGCGTGTGAATGCCACGCCGAATAGACAATCGGGTGTGTCTTCTGAAAGCAGTAGAACCCCTCGCCGCTGCCGCGCGTGTTCTTATTATGCCAGTCGCCTCCGCCGTGCGCGGCATAATACACGCGAAGCGGCGCCTGAGCGGCGGTGTCTATTTCGACTTTGATATGTTCCCAGTCGCCCTCGTGCGCGATCGAATCGACCGAGACAATCGACCCGTTGAACGGAAAGAAGAACAAATAAGCGATTTGCCAGAGGTTTGAGCGCGATGTCGGCATGACATGACCATAGCACTGCGCGCCCGTGAGACTCCCCTGGCAAGTGTGCCGCCTGTGCGGGTCGTGGGGGATCCTGAGGAAGAACAGGCCCTGGGATTCTCCCCCGCTCTCGTCGCGACCGCCCTTGCGATCGACCTTTTGGGATACCAGGCCACCGACCGTCACGTCTCCCTTACTCAGCAGCTTCGTGTATTGTGGGGGGCGGCGCGCATGCATTGCGGAACTCACGTGCCACAGTTCGGTGCGGGCGAGATACCATTCAACACTCGACGGCTGGAAATGTTCGTCAAGATGAAGACGGACCAGCGGCGCGAACCGCTGGACGACAGTTTCAAGGTCGAATGGTGGTTTCATCACCTCCTCCTACGATCGGTGTGCGACAGACGATCACGTCTGCGCGGGTTTCCCCTGCTGGTGGCAGACCGGAAGTCTGTCACGTGCTGTCCGTGTGGCAGAACCGCCGCGAGTTCGCTACGCGTGAACTCGCCGGGGGTTCTGCCATACGGAACTATGCTACGGATCTATGGCTTACTGGCGCCGCGATCCAGGAACTTCTTGAACGAATCCAGCAGGTCAATCGGCACCGGGAAGATCAGCGTGCTGTTCTTCTCCGCCGACACCTCCACCAGCGTCTGCAGGAAACGAAGCTGCATGGCGTTCGGCGCAGTCGCAATCACATTGGCAGCGTCGGCAAGTTTCTGTGCAGCCTGGAATTCACCCTCGGCATGAATGACCTTCGAGCGGCGCTCACGCTCGGCCTCCGCCTGCTTGGCGATCGCACGGGTCATCTCCGGCGGCAGGTCGACATTCTTCACTTCGACCACGGAGACCTTCACACCCCACGGCTCGGTCTGCTCGTCGATAATGCGCTGCAGCTCGGTGTTGATCTTCTCGCGATTGGCCAGAAGATCGTCCAGCTCCTGCTGGCCGAGCACCGAGCGCAGGGTCGTCTGGGCGATCTGTGAGGTCGCCTCGAAGTAGTTCATGACTGAGACGATTGCTTTGTTGGCATCGACCACCTGAAAGTAGAGCACGGCGTTGACCTTGACCGAGACGTTGTCACGGGTAATAACATCCTGCGGGGGGACGTCGTAGGTGATCACGCGAAGATCAACCCGGATCATCTTATCGATAATCGGGATGAGGATAATCAGGCCGGGGCCCTTCATGCCGATCAGCCGGCCCAGACGGAAAATCACGCCCCGCTCATACTCCCGCAGCACTTTGATCATGTTGAACAGGATCAGGAATCCAAAGAAGACCAGGATCAGAATTCCAAACGGAATCGGCGATGTCATCTTGTCACTCCTCTATTTCGAGTTCAGTTTCTTGACTATCAAGAGCAGTTTGTCGACCGAAACGACTTCCACTTTCTCTCCGGGTGTCAGCCCCTGGTCGCACTGGGCGCGCCACAGGGCACCGTCGACATACACCATGTCAGCGGTCTTGACGACGGCGATCTTGCCCGACATCCCCTCGCCGCCCACCGCAACCGTGCGGCGGTGGGCCTTGATCACCAGCCAGGCTACCAGACCGAAAAGAATTGCCATGATGATCGTGATCGAGATGAGAAACGAGATCGAGACTTTCAGGGCAGGGTCGACCGTGTCAACCAGCATAAGTCCTCCGAGAAAGAACGATATCAGGCCGCCGACAAAGAGCAGCCCGTGGGAGACCACTTTGATTTCGGCAACCCACAGGGCGATAGCGAGTATGATTAGCGCCAGCCCGGCGGCATTGATCGGCAGTGTCTGCATGCCGTAAAAAGCGAGAATAAGCGAAATCGCCCCAACCACGCCGGGGAAGATCGCCCCCGGATTGTAGAGTTCCAGCACCAGGCCGAGGCCACCGAGCGAGAAAAGCAGCAGCACAATCTCAGGTGTAGTGATAAGTTGGAGGATCTTCTGCGAGAAAGTGGCGCTGATCTCCTCGGTATCGTATTTCGAGAGCGCCATGATCTTTTCTCCGTACGGCAACTGGGTCTTGCGGCCATCAATCTGCCTGAGCAGGTCATCGATGTCTTCGGCGATTATGTCGATCACATTGCTGTCGAGAGCCTCCTTAGCGGTGGCCGAGACCGATTCACGCACCGCCCGCTCTCCCCAGACGCCGTTGCGGCCCCACTTCTCAGCCATCGTTCGTATCTTAGCGGCAGCGTCGTTCGTAACCTTCTCATTCATTACCGAATCGATCTTCTCCCCGCCTCCTCCCACCGGGTGAGCGGCGCCGATATTGGCCGTGGGCGCCATGGCGGCGAAGTGGGCCGAATATGTGATATACACTCCCGCCGATCCGGCGGTGGCCCCGAGCGGAGCGATATAAACGCACACCGGCACATGGCTGTTAAGAATTGTCTTGTTTATGCCCCAGGTGGCATTCGAGAAACCCCCGGGTGTATCAAGAAAGATCACCAGCAGCTCGGCATCGTTGTCCTCGGCAGTCTCCACCGCATCGGTGATGCGTTCAGCCGTGGTGGCGCCGATAGTGCCGGTGATGGTCATGGTGTAAACCAGCGATCGCCCACCTCGCTGTGACTGCGCCGGCTTCGACGTATCCGCAGTCGTCGTGTCCCCTGCGGTATCCGCAAGCAGGCCGGAATTCAGCAGCAGAGCGGCGAGAGCAATAGTCGGCAGAGATGTTGTCTTCAATCGCATGGGAGTGGCTCCTCTGAACCACTTAATATCATTACCCCCCGGCGGCAAGTCAATTCAAAAGCAAGTAATAGTGTGCGGCTTCACCACTTCAGCGACGGGTCCTGATAGCGGACAATTCCGTCCAGTACGGTAGCCAGGACCGTGGTGTCGTAGATACGGGCCGGGGCGATTCTGGTAATATCGCGGTCGAGAACGACAAAATCGGCCGGATATCCCGGAAGCAGGCGGCCGCGGCAGTCCTCCTGCCCGCAGGCGTAGGCCGATCCGACTGTGTACGCCTGGAGCCCTTCCGTGGCGTATATCCGCTGCTCCGGGTGGAAGATATCGCGGCTGCCCGGATTCGCCCGCCGCACGGCCGCCGCAATTCCGGCGATCGGATCGAGCGGCTCGATCGGGGCGTCCGACCCAAATGCCAAGGGGATCCCCTTGTCCAAAACCGTGCGAAATACGTAGGCGTTGGCGCTTTGGTCCGGCCAGTAACGGCGGACCATGGCGATGTCTGCGGGGCAGTGCGACGGCTGCATCGAGGCGACAATACCAAGCCGTTTCACCCGGGCCAGGTCTTTGCGTCGCACCAACTGAAGGTGCTCGATGCGATGGCGGCCCCCAGGTCGCCCGGAGAATTCGACCGCATCAAGTACGTTGGCAATCGCCCGGTCGCCGATGGCATGTATAGCGCAAGGCATACCAAGGCCAGATGCACGGCGAATCAGGCGAGCTATTTCCGGCGGCGACGTGACTTCGATACCGTAGTTATCCTCACTGCCGCGATACTTGTGGAAGCAGAGCGCGGTCTGGCTGCCGAGTGAACCGTCGGCGAATATTTTCACACCGGCGATACGGAAGAACGGCGTTCCGGTGCCGTAGCGGGTGTTGGTCCGCTCTAGATGCTCCATCATGGCGGCCGGAGGATAGTAATTGATGCGCAGACCGATCTTGTTCTTCGCAGCGAGATCGGACAGGTAAGCGAACCCATCGGGGCTGTCGAACGAGTGAACGCCGGTCACGCCCTTGCGGTACGCCACCTCCAAAGCCTTTTTGTGAAAGCGGTCGATCAGCCTTCGCGACGGCGGTGGAACGGAGCGAAATAACCGAAGATATGCCGGAGCTTCGCGAAGTATGCCGGACGGGGAACCGTCGGGCAGGCGCTCGATTCGCCCACCGGGCGGATCCGGAGTTCGGGCGTCGATACGCGCCACCTCGAGCGCCCGTGTGTTCACCCAGGCGGTATGAGTGTCTTTATAGAATATGAACGCCGGCCTGCCGCCGCTGACTTTGTCCAGCATGTATCGATCAGGTTCGATACGGCGCGCGAATCCCTCTACAAACAGCCCGGCGCCTATGAGCCACTGGCGGCGCGGCAGCGACTGGGCGAAGGTCTCGATTTTGACCAGACACTTGTCCAGAGAGTCGATACCGCTCAAGGATACCTCAGCGAGTGATTTGACGAACAGATAGAAGTGCGTGTGTGCGTCGACTAGCCCCGGCACGACCGTGTAACCGTGGAGATCGATTTTGGAGTAGCCTCGCCAGTCACGGTCGCGGTGGAGGTTGTTGCCGACAGCAACGATCTCGTCATGCGCAACAGCCATCGAATTGATCATCAGCCCGTCGGCCTGGGTCAGGAATCGGCCGTTGAAGTAGACGATCTTACGTTTCAAACTTTTTCCCTTTCACGCGATAGTCACCCTCGCGGGCGGTCAGGCCGAGACGGTCGAGCTCTTCCAGGATAGGGATTCCGAACTTGCGCGTAAAGCCAAACTTGTCCCTGAGATCTGCCACCGTCAACCGTTCGTTGCGGCTGAGATGCTCCCGCACGAATGCGACAATCTGCGCCCAGGCATCGGCCAGGAATATAAAATCCGAGCCGCACTTATACCCCTCGCCTGATTCTATTATGTACTTGATCGCCTGCTGATGCACCTTGCCACCCGAGGCCAGATCAGTTAACGACGGCGGATCGAACGGCTGCTTGCCCAGACGGGCGATTATCTCGTCGTGGGCCTGCTTGATCACTCCCTTCAGGCTCATCCCGCGCCCGGCGAGGTCGTACAGATCGCCACGTACTTCGAGCTGACCCTGATCGACGAGATAATCGAGCACGACGGGGATTGCCTCGCCGTACTGGCTGAGCAGGCGCTCGAGATCGGTCCGCGAAAGCCCCTTCAAGTGCGGTTTGTCTTCCAGTTCTCTTCGGAACACATCCGTGACGTTCTTTGAAACGACTTGCAGCCGCTCTGTAGAATACAAATACGCACCAAAGCTGCTCACGCGCCGCTCCCGTATCAGCTTCTCTACTCCAGTCTTGATATCGCTTTTTGCGAGGTCGGCCGATTCGAGAAGCGTATCAACGTGCTCGAATGTTTTCTTGCACAGTTCGGACAGGATCAGGGCCTCGAGAGTCGGGGTCATCCTGTTTTGCAGATAGCCAAGACGATCCAGCTCTTTCCGTCGGGGAGCTGCGGCCAGATGATCCAGCACTGCGCCCCCACCGAGCGTGATCATCGGCGAAGGCAGCCTGAGCACCAACCGGTCGCCCACAAGCGCGTAGACCGGGCTATCCGGCACGAAGAAGACCAATCCAGTCTGGCCCGCACCGAGTGACTTGCGATCATACAGCCGCACCTCCCCCTCGACCTCGGTGGTGCCCACGATGATCAGGACACGGCGGCGGTCGTCCAGCGGGACGGCGGCGTTATGCAACACCTCCACCGATAGCGCCAACACGGGGTGATCCCGAAAGAAAGTCAGGTCGGTGCGGTCGGAAATCACTCCTCCGCGCACGAGATGCTCGCGATCCACGCCGGTAAGCGAGACTGCCGTGCGCTGCCCCGGGACGGCGGTGTCAACGTCGTAGCCCCTTGACTGCAGTGTGCGCACCCGGGCTGTAATCATCGCCGGCCAAACGCCCACAGGCTGCCCCATTGTCAGTTTCCCTCCGCGCAGAGTGCCGGTAACAACTCCCCCCATGCCCGGACGGATAAACGACCGGTCGATAGCCAGGCGCGCCTTGCCGATGTCTTTTCGCGATTCCAGACGGTCCGTCAGTTCATCAAGATACGCCCTAAGATGGTCGAACCCGGCTCCCGTTTCGGCGGAAACTCTGAAAGTCCGCGCGCTGTCAAGAAACGAGCCGGTCAGCTTCTGACTGACTTCCTGCTCCAGGAGTTCCAGCCAGTCCGGCTCGACCAGGTCGATCTTGTTGATCACCACAAAACCGTGGCGCACTCCCAGGAGCCGCGTGATCTGAAAATGCTCCTCCGACTGCGGCATCCAACCGTCATCGGCAGCAACGACAAGCATGACGCTGTCAATCCCGCCTGCGCCGGCGATCATGTTCTTGACGAATCTCTCGTGCCCGGGTACGTCCACAAGGGCAAGTGTCTGCCCGTCCGGTGTGTGATAAAAGGCAAAGCCGAGATCGATAGTCATCCCGCGCGCCTTTTCCTCGGGGAGGCGGTCAGGGTCGGTGCCGGTGAGCCGTTTGACTATCGAGGACTTGCCGTGGTCGATATGACCGGCCGTGCCGATAACGATCATTGAGACGAGCTCCCCCTATTTCAGGACCCGCTGAATGGCGCTCACGATATGGACCAGATCTTCTGAGTCGATGGCTTTGAAGTCGAGAATGAAGCGGTCGGTGTCGATCCGGCCGATAACAGGCGGCTGTTGTCCGCGAAAGGCAGTCATTAACTGATTCGCGCTGCGAACCGGCGAAAAGACCAGACCCACTGACGGCAGGCTTTGTTCGGGCATCGCGCCGCCCCCGATGAAAGCGGAGGTGTCCTCCACGGTGACGTCAGCCGGCGTCCCGCACCGGGCGAGCACATTCATGGCCATGGCTCGAAGCTCGTCTGTTGGGCGCGCGAGGATCTGCCAAAGTTTCACTCTATCACGATACGTGTCGTTGAGATGCGCTTCGAGCAATCCCTCCAGCACGGAAAAGACAATCTTGTCAACTCGGACCGTCCGAAAAAGCGGGTTCTTCTTTACTTTGGACACGAGGTCCCGCTGTCCGACAATAAGCCCGGCCTGCACCCCGCCAAGCATCTTGTCTCCGGAGAAGCAAGTGAGGGCTGCGCCATCGCGTACCGACCCCTGCACGGTCGGCTCGGCGTAGCCGAGCAGCTCGCGCGTGGCGACGAAGGTACCGCTTCCCAGATCGTTGACTACGGGTATCCCGCGTTTCCGGCCCAAAGCAACGAGCGCCCTGAGATCGACCTCCTGAGTGAAACCGGCCTGCACGAAGTTGCTCTTGTGGACTTTGAGGATAAGGGCCGTTTTGTCGTCAACGGCCTTGTCGTAGTCGGCAAGCGTGGTGACATTGGTGGTGCCGACCTCAACCAGCCTCGCCCCTGATCGCTTGAGTATATCCGGTATGCGAAACCCGCCGCCGATCTGAACCAGTTCCCCACGCGAGATGACAACGTTCTTGCGATTCGCAAGGGTGTTCAGAATCAGAAAGAGGGCCGCGGCGTTGTTATTGACCACAGTTCCCGCCTCTGCCCCGGCAAGAGCCGCCAGGTACCGTTCGCAGGCGACGCCCCGCCCGCCGCGCTTGCCCGATGAAAGACCAAACTCAATGTTGCAGTAACCGACTGCGGTCTTTTCCAGCTCGCGAAAGATGGCCTGAGACAGCGGAGCGCGTCCCAAGTTCGTATGCACGACAATGCCGGTGGCATTGATGACACGCGTCATTCTCGAGGCGGCCTCGTCCCGCAATGCGCCTTTGATTGCGTCAATCAACGACGATTCGGCCAGTTCGCTCTGGCCGGCATCGAATCGCTCCTTTTGTTCGGACACCACGGTTCTAACGATTTCCGCGGCGATTGGCCTGGGCACGCGGGCCAATTCAGGGGCTATCGTCTCGGACTGCAGCAGAGTTTCGATCGCCGGGAAGTCGCGGAGTGTCCGGATTACTTTTTCGGCCATAACGATTCGTTGTATACAATATACGTCAGAACCCGCCCCACATTCGCGAGCGACTCGGGCGAGCACTTGTCGGGCGTGTCGTGCTCAGTATGCCAGTATTTGTAATCGAAGTCAATCAGCAACGCGGTCGGCACCCCCGCCCCGCCGAGCGGCAGATGATCATCCTGGATGGTGTGGCGCACCTCGTCGATAAGTGTCTGAACGCCGACTTCTTTGGCGGCACGCCAGATCATATCGTTGATTTCTTTGTAATAATGTTCCGTGTACTCTTCCCGGTAGATTTGCTGGTAGGTATCGCCGATGAGATCGATGACAATGGCAAAGCGATACTTGTCACGAATCGACCGCCGCGCAAACTCGCGCGCCCCCAGGAGGTAGCGGTCGACATCGCCGCTCTTCCCCCAGTCCTCGCCGTCGCCCAGTACGATGTCAATGTTCGACGGTGCCGGATTCTCGGCGATCAGGTTGGCAAGTTCCATGAGCAGGGCCACACCCGACGCGCCGTCGTTGGCGCCATCGATAGGCACATCGCGTTTAGTTGAATCGGAAGGAAAGTCCGTTCGTGGACGACAATCATAGTGCGCCCACAACAGGATCGCGGTGGGATCATACGGACGCCCACGATACCGAGCGATAATGTTCACCATCGGAGTGTCTACAGATGTGTACGGATCGAACACGACAAACCTCTGCGAATCGACCTCGAATCCGCATGCCCGGAAATGGCGGTAGGCCATCTCGCGGAAGCGGGCCGAACTTTCCGTACCGGGCACGCGCGGCCCTAAGGCAACCTGGTCCTTGAGGTAGCGCATGGCTCGGTCCCCCTGGAAGGGGGGCGGCGTTACCGGTTCGGAACACCCCAGGGCAAGTAAGGCAGAGCCGAGTGAAACCAACGCAAGACGCAGCATGGAGGCAATTTGAGCGAGAGTGGGGATCAAGTCAACGCAAAAGGATTAGAAGTGTATCTCGGTCCATAGCTGGATCTCGCGCACGTGGCTCTTGCGGTGTCTCTGAACGTCGTTCGTGTCCTGCCAGCGCGCCGTGAGACCGCCGCGAATTTGGTTGGAAAAGGTGTACGAGATGACCGGCGAGGCGGAGAAGCTCGACGTGTTCGTGAACGGCACGAATTTGCCGCCGCGCCGGGAGGTTTCCACGAGGTTCGAGCTGTATTGAACAGACATGTCAATAGACACGAGCGATTTGAATTTCACTTTGCCCAGAAGCGGGATGGAGATTCCGCCCGGCGCGGAGAACGCGAATTTAGTGGTCACGCCGACGGTCTTTTTGGTAGTGTGGGTCTCGGATTCGGGTGCGCCGGTGGAGTTGTTGAACTTCTCCTCGACGGTCCTGTTGACGCCGTAAGAACTCGATACCGACAGCTTCTTGAACAGCTTCAGGTTGAGCGACAGGAGCGGGCTGCGGTTGATAGACTCGCTGCGGCTGGTGATGAATCCGTGATCGAGGTTTTCGCTGGTTTTGACCTGACGCGAGAAGGCCGTGCGCGGCGAGAACACCTCAATAAACCAATTCACGTATTTCTTGACCAGGGGAAGCTTGGTGAACCGGCGAACCTGGAGATTAAGCTCCGGCCAGGAGACCGTAACCGAACGGGTACGGTCGGTCCCCACCGTAGTCAACGCCTCGGTGGAACTCCTCTTGTAGCCGACTGTGGTCGAAATGCCGCCAAGAAACGTGAATCCCGAGCTGAGATCCCAGTTGTTTGATTGCCCTGCCGACGGGTTTCGTCTCGTGCCCAAAATCGGGAACTCGGCCATCTTGTCGAACCCAAGGCGGTATCGCCACGGCAGACGCCCAGCCACGCCAGGGATCGACCGGTTGAAACCCTCACTATGACTGTAGCGCAGTGGTTGCAGCCATCCGGTAAGGAAACGCAGGCCCTTCAATACTGGCTCGTAGAATGGCTTGCCCGGAGGTTTCTTGGGAGTCTCTTTCTCCACCTCTTCTACCACTTCGCCGCGAACCTGTGGCCGTTGTGTTTCCGGCCTGCTCGTGGGAGCGCTTCTGCGTCCCGAACCGAACAGGGTCATGTGCTTGAACTCGCCGGTCACCGACCAACTTGATGTCAGCGATGTCGAGCGTGTTCTGGTGCTGGCGTCGTAGTTATCGCTGTAGTTGGACGAGTAGGTCAGCGTGCTCGTAAAGAAGTTGAGCAGCTTCGGATCGTAGTTGGTTCGGAAACCCTGGGAGTAGCTGTTCTCCAGGCCGAGTTTCGGGTTACGAAATCGTATGACCACCAGCTTAGGATCGGTCAGATCACGACGGGTCGAAAAGTTGTAATCGACGCTCAGATTCGGGAATACCTGGAAGCCGAAGTCCATCCGGCCGTCCATCGTGCGGCTGAGCGACGAGGTGCGATTGAAGTCGACATCATCCTTGGCCGACAGGTTTCGATTGAATGCGCCGTTCCAGAGCCACTTGCGCGGATAAAGGGCCAGCTTTGATCCCCTGGTCTTCTTCAGGATGGGAATCGACTTCGTCCAGAAGAAGATCGGCACTTCGGGCGGCTTGGCCACACCCATGTCGAAGTCGGCGCGGAAGTTGTAATTCTCGTTGAAGAGCAGCGGGTTGTTGATTCGTTTCTGCCGAGAGCGCGTATAGGAGGCCGTGAACTTCTGCCGGTTCAGGAAGGCGTTGAACAGAAGATTGCCACCCTTGCGGGCGAAAGACTCGGAAAACGAAAGCTTTACTGAACGCGACGTCGACTTTTCCAGCTCGCGGATTTCGGGAGGCAGAACCACATCGGAACTGGATCGCAGCAGCGGCACGCTCTCCGATTGGGCGTACGAGTAGGACACTGGGACTCTCGCCCCCCACGAACGCGGCAGGAAGCGGCTCACGTTGAACGTGGCGGAAAAGTTGAAATCGTTGACCTCCTCGCCGCTCCCGAGGTTGTTTCGCGAACCACCTCGGGTCGCCTGCGCCAGACCTCGGAAGTAGGCATCCCTGTGCTCGTAGCTCGTGGTGTAACTTATCAGGTCTGAAAGCGAGCCGTTGACTGTCACGCGCGCCGCCGTGCCCACATCTTTGCGGACTTCGGTGACGCGGAGCTCATCGAGCCAGATTTCGCCTGACACCTTGGCCGTGGAATCAGCCTTGTGATTCATCACACTCGTTGTGATGTACCGAATCTCATTGATATTCGGGCGGCCCACCACGCGATACACATCCGTGGAATCTTCGAGCGGGCTGCGCTTGTTTGGCAGAGCGCGATCGGCCGCATCTTTAAGCGCAGTAATCTCGTTGAAATCGATTCTGACGTGATTGCGAGGCGACCAGCCCGCTTCAACATACGTGCGGAATTCGTAATAGTTAGCGCTGTCGTGCCCCAGACGGAAGTAGAGCATGACGCTGTCGGAGGGGTCCAGCGAGTTATCCCCGTGCACATACATTTCCATGCGTCGGTAGCCGGAGTACGATTCGGTGGTGAGCAGATCCTTGCGCGTGATGCCCTCGGCGCCCGGAAGCAGGTCCTGAAAGACCATAGCCAGGCCGCGCTGCGTCTCGGTGACGTTATTGACCTGATCGACATACGGCTTCACGCCCGGGGGCGGTGTAAACGTTCCGTTCTCCTCGGACACGGACGCCACGAAGAACTTGCTGGTCGCATCGCCGGTGAGCGTCATGAGCGTGTCGGTCCAGTTGGACTGCACGAAACCCCAGTCGGCGATCCAGATCGAGTCCATGCTGGCAAGGCTATCCACGCCGGTAGTATCCTGCTCAAACCAAACGCGCACGTGGGTAACGCCCTCCCAACTGGCCGTGGTCTGACCGTCTGATACAGTATCCAGTACGCCGGGATCGCGCACCGGTACCCGGAAGGTATGCCAGCCGTTGCGCCCGGAGCCGGCGACGACATGCTTGCCGTTGATCGTGTCCAGGTCGAGCTCAAAGGTGAAGTAAGCGTTATTCTCTTCGAATCCGGAGCCGAGCACCTCGCGGTCGGGTAACCCTTGAACTGCGTCGTCGTCGATATTCCCCTCGGTGCCGTTCTGCCACTCATAGTGCAGCCAGTGGCCGATCGTGTTCACCGCATCCTGGTATCCCGGTAAGTTCCAGACGCTCAGCGGGACCGGGGGACGCGATGTACCGCCCCCGGCGCCCTTCCCCTTGTATTCGTACCACCAGTTGTCGGCGGCCGGATCAGGGTTGATGGCCACATCATAGGGCCGCCCACAAGCGTCAATCTCGGCGGGATCGAGCAGGCTGTCCAGCCCGGTGTCCTCGTTGATCCCGCTGCCGGGGATGACGTCCAACGAGCGGTTCTCCGGAAACCAGTCCTCGTCCTCGTTTTTGCCGTTGCCGTTAATATCCTCACTGATGCGGCCGAAATCGAAATGGAGTTTTCCCTTACCGCCCTTGGCGCGAACTTCGAACAACTGCACGCGCTTCCGGTCGACGCGGTTTTCGAACGAGCGCATAATTCCGCCCCAGGACTTGGATGGCATCGAATCCGCGCAGGGTGTTTCCGACGGCCCGAAGAATTTGTAGCCGCGTGGGCGGAAGATCAGGCGCAGCGGTTGCAAGGCCCCTTGCCCGGCCACGGTTTCGCCCTCATATACTTCCTCGCGTGAAATCGCCGGCGGGTTATGCCACCGAATCGTACCCCTCGCCCAGGCGTCGCTGGACGTATCAACGTCCACCGGAGCCGAGGCCAGTGTCCAGTTGGTGCGCACATTACCCAGCGATAGAAGTTCGACCGCCGATTCGAAGTCATCGACATACGCGGCGCCATCAACATTCGGGTTGGGCCGCGACTGCGCCACCTCGGCCGTGACCCGGATGCGCGAATCGGCCTCCGCATCAATGAACGGCAAGGCATCCACCGCTTTGGTGATGAACTTGGGATTTAAGGCGAATGACATGTCGAAGTCATAGACGGACGCCTTTGACGTTTCCTGCCCCACCCTTGGTTTGCGCTCCTGAGCCTTGTCCGATTTGTAAAGGACCGTCGTGCCCAGCTTGAGGTTCTCGCTGTGCTCGTACTCAGCCCGCATCCCCAGAAGCGTTTTCTTCTGCAAAGCCATGAACGGCGCGTACTGGAACTCCACCCGCACGTCGGAATTGGGATCGGTGGCCTCATCGGTAAGGAGCGTCACCTGGCCAAGATCATACGAGATTTCATAATCTTTCCCCTTCACCAGGGGTCGGCCATTGAGCGTGACCCGCTCGGATCCTTCGATAACATTGGCCCGCCCCAGCCTGATACTGGCGCTGCGAGCTTTAGTAGAAAGCCACAGGTAGTACTTGCTGTTGTCGGTTTTTTCTTTGGGCGACGCATACCTGTAAATGGATGAAACTTTCTCCACCAGCGTATCAGACCGGTTGCCGGTAGCGTCCACAAATACTCTGTTCGAATTGAAAGGCTCCCGCTCAGGGAAGATGATCAGCCCCCAATCTTCGCGGAATACGTCGGCAAAGGGATCGATCTTGCCGTCAGGAATCTTCGTATCGGTCCGGTTGTTATTCCACTGGTCCAAACCGAGGATTTGAATGTACGGATCCTCTGCGACATCATCCACTTTCTGGTAATCGAGACTCGACGATGTCCCTTCGCGGCCGGGAAGCCCCTTGAACACCCTGATATCGATGTCCTCGATCTTTACATTCTTGGGGATGCGATAGCAGTTCCGCCACATCAAATTCCAGGCCGGATTGTCCGGCACGATGTTCTTGGATAAAGGCTGAATGATGCGCAAAGTATCGGTCTCAGCCGGATCCGTATAACCGATTGTGTCTATCACACCGGTGGGATTACCAGGGGACGAGAACCGCTGGATAAACATGCGAACGCCGATTGCCCGCCGACGTCCGTTGTAGAAGACCAGCGCTACCGGACATCGCGTCGTGTCCTGTCCGTACAGAAGCTCGAACTGATCTTGCTGCACTTCGGACATTAGCTGATCGCTCGTGTTGTAGGTTCCGTTAGGATCGAGCGGCCCGTTTTCCAGATACATCTTCTCGGCTACCGGATTGCGCTGGTCGGTTTCCTCTTCATAGACAAAAACCCGAACCGAGTCGTATCGTCCGATTTCGCCCGGATAAGCGAGGTCAAAGATGCGGCCCTCCTGATATTGATAATCACGTACGGGTTCCGCATTCTCTTCGCCGGTGGCGGAGACCGTAGCCGATTCGGACGAACCTTTCTCCTGCGAGGCAATAGCCGTGAGGCCGAAGTTTCCCAGCCGGGCCTCGGTCTTTATCCCGAACAGCCCGGCGATGCTCTGTGAGTAACCCACGAACCGAGTATTAGGGATATTGAGCGTGGTGTTACCGGCTTCGATAGTCTTTAGGATGTCGTCCTCGTCGCCTTTATAGCGCAGGATAAGGCGATTGGCCAGGGGGATGTCGGTCTGGTTGTCTTGCGAAACGCTGACGGTGATCTTGGTGCCGATTGTCCCTTGAATCGTAAACCGGGAAATCTGCTCCATGTTGAGCGCAGGGAACTTGCTTTGCCGCCTGATCCCCGAGCCGGCAGCGTCATCCCATTGGGAACGGCCTGAGAAGGAGATACGGCGGTACCCGCTGACCCGCAGGTTGGCGCCGCCCTCGCCGAACATCTGGTCGAACCGCTTGGGCAGATTTACGCCGATCGACAGTCCGTCTCGCTTCCCCTGCCTCTGGGACTGCACAAGCGAATTGAGCGCGAATCCTTCCCAACGCTCGGAGATGTTGTAAGCGGTCCGGCGTTCATAGAAACGACGGGCATCGACCGACACCGGAACCAGGTCGACGCCGCCGTGCATACGGGTACCGAAAGAGATCGCGCCGGCATCGAAATCACTTTTCTCTTCCGCCTTGGGAACGTATAGAAGCTGACCGGAAAGCACGGGATAGGTAAGCGGATAGAGGGCAGCAGAGAAGCGATCATCAGGGGCCTCGTAAGGAGAAACCACCATGGAGCGCATTTCCAGACGGGCCTGGAAACCGATACCCTCTACCTGGGCATACGACAAGCCGCCCCGCAAGAGCAGAGCAACAAGAATGAGTACAGCTTTGGTGTGCGACCGAACGCTCACAAGCCTACCAAGTGAAAGAAACCAGTTTCAGCTCTTTAGCAAAGACTCGATAGGCGCGTTCTCCTTAAGAAAATGATCCGATCTGCTGGACTTCTTCCTGCAACTCGATTCCGAAGCGGTCTAAAACTCTCTGTTTCAAAATATCGGCCAGTTGGCGGATATCCTTTGAGGTCGCTCCACCGGCATTGATGATGATATTGGCGTGCTTTTCATACACCCGTGCACCGCCCACGCTCAACTGCTTGGCGCCGACTTCTTCGAGGAGTTTTCCGGCGGGCAGTTTGCCGTATTGCTGGGTGGCATCCGGAATGTTGCGAAAGAAGCAACCGGCGGTGCGACGGTCCGGATGGCGGTCGGCCCGAAGAGTGAGGATTCGATTGACTTCTGCTTCTATCACTGCCCTGTCGCCCGGCGCGAGTTGAAAGACTGCCGAGGCGACTATTTCATGGGTCTCTTTGAGATAAGAGTGGCGATAATTGAACTGAAAGTAGTCTCTGGTGACTTCACGAACCCTGCCTGAGGCATCAATGATGACACCGGTCACCATCAGTTGGCCGATTTCGCCGCCGAACGCACCCGCGTTGCCGTAAATCGCTCCCCCTACCGAGCCCCAGATTCCGGCCGCAAATTCGATCCCAGTCAGGCTGCTTTCGGAAGCAAAGTTCACCAGGTCGATCAGTTGCTCCCCGCCGCCGGCCTCAACCAAACCGTTATCCAATCGGCGTAACCCCATGATATCCATCTTGATAACGAGTCCGTCAAAACCCTCGTCCGATACCAGCAAATTCGAGCCGCCGCCGATCACCACAGCCGGAATCTCAAGTCTTCGGGCCGCCTTGACCGCGCGAGTCACCTCGTCGATTGAGCGTGCTGAAAGAAAGTACCGGGCCGGGCCGCCGGTTTCGTAGCTCGTCAGAGGCGCCAGCGATCGAGAAAACTCAAGATCGGCCCCGAACGCCTCGATCAATTTCGAGACTGGCCAATTCGGGCTAACTTTCGGTTGGGCAACCATTTTCACAGACTAATATAGCCGCATATGCACTCAAATCAAGCTCAAAAGGTCGGTTCTATGCCTGAATCAACCTGATACTACCCCTATTCCATTTTACACTCGGCGGGAGATGTCCAATCAGACGATTTTCTAATGCACGGTTTCGCCGTCGGCGGGGTTCGTGGGCTCCTCCGGCGTGCTCGCGGCGGCATCCGGCTTGGCGGCCTCGTCAAGGAAATTCAGGCGGAGCTGATAGAGCGCATGACTCAGGAGGCTCTGCTCCCCCGGCGTGAGGTTATTGGCTGTCTTTCTCTCGATCATATCCAGCATGTCGATACTGCCGCGCGCGGCCTCGAGGTTTCGCTCGATCTTGCCCGTGATCGGCGAGGCCACCTTGCCGAGATGATGCATGGCGGCCGTCTGTAGAGACAGAACCAATTGATAGAACATGAAGTTGATGTCTTCACTTTGCTCTTCTACCACAGAGATACCCGAATGAGATGTTTCGCACTGAGTTTGTCGCCGCCTGCTCAGCCGCCGCCGAGAAGCAGTTCCCGACGTTCGGCGACCCTGCTCAGGTAGTTATACAGCCGCTGGTGTTCACTGTCAAGCTGATCACGGTTGCCGACTATTCTCTCGAGCAGTTCGCGCGCTGCTTCCATCAGATCACGGTCGGCCCAGAGGTTGGCCGCGCGAAGCTCCGGCAGGCCCGATTGTCTGACCCCGAAAATCTCCCCCGGCCCGCGCAACTGCAGATCGGCCTCGGCGATCAGAAACCCGTCGCCGTGCTGCGCGAAAAACTCCAACCGCTGCCGCGCTATCGGAGACACCGGCGCATGAGCAATCGCCACCGCGGTCGCCGCCTTGCCCCCCCGCCCGATCCGCCCGCGCAACTGGTGCAACTGCGCCAGGCCGAAACGCTCGGCGTGCTCGATCACCAGCACAGTAGCGTTGGGATTGTCAATGCCGACCTCGATCACGGTCGTGGACATCAAAACATCGATCTGCCCGTCGCGAAACTGCCGAATGATGGTGTCGCGCTCTTTGGATTTCACACGCCCGTGGACGATGCCGAGTCGCAGGCCGTTCAGCGCACCGGCAGAAAGCTCCGCGTACGCGTCCTCGACATTCTCGAGTTCTGATTGTTCCGACTTCTCGATCAGCGGATAGATTATATAGGCCTGCCCGCCGCGGCCGGTTTCGTCGCGAATGAACTGCCAGACTTTGTCGCGGCTGTCGCTCATGCGCCACACGGTGCGAATCGGCTTTCGCCCGGGGGGAACGTCTTTGATTGTCGAAATGTCGAGATCGCCGTAGAGGGTCAGCGCCAGCGTGCGCGGTATCGGCGTGGCGGTCATAACCAGCAGATCGGGATCGGCCCCTTTGACGTAGAGTCGTCCGCGCTGCTCAACCCCGAATCGATGTTGTTCGTCGATGACAACAAGGCCGAGCTGCTTGAAGCTGACGTAGTCATAGATCAGCGCATGGGTGCCGAACAGGATGTCGATTGCCCCCTCGGCACAGCGCTCGGCGATCTTCTTCTTCTGAGCAGTGGTCAAACTGGCGGTGAGAAGCGCCGAGTGAGCACCGCACTCATCGAGGGCAGTCCCCCAGTTGCGGTAATGCTGCTCAGCTAAGATTTCTGTCGGCGCCATGAACGCGCATTGCAGACCATTCTCCACCGCGTACAAACCGGCAACTACCGCTACGACGGTCTTGCCGCAGCCTACTTCGCCGTGCAAGAGGCGTGACATCGGGCGCTCGCCCTGCATATCTTGAAAAATCTCTTTGATGACTTTCTTCTGCTCCGCAGTCAGTTCGAACGGAAGGCGCCGGCGCAATTGAGTCAGCATGGCGCCTGGGGCGGAGTAATTGTGTTCCTTGGTAATAGACGCTTTGCGTCCCTTGTTGCGCGATACGAGGAACTGTAGTTGGAGTAGCTCATCAAACGCCAGGCGGCGACGGCATTGTTCGATCTGCTCACTGCTCTCAGGGTAGTGAGTGTTGGTAACCGCAACGTGCCGGGGCAAAAGCTGCTGCTGCCCGCGCACCGATTCGGGCAGGTACTCGTCCAGTTTCTCTTTCAGGTTGTCAAATATGAACGTCGTAACCGTGCGCATCCCGCGACTGGATAGCCCTACCTGGCTAAGCTCGGCGGTCTGCGGATAGACCGGTATAATCCGCCCGGCATGGACCAACTGATCGGAGAAATCGTCGAGCCGTTCCAGGTCGGGGTGGATGATCTGGAGTCCCTGGAAGTAGCTCGGCGTTCCGGTAGCGGCGATTTTCATCCCCTTCTTGAACATCCGTTCCCAAAACCTGATGCCGGCAAACCAGATCAGCGAGACATGACCGCTCTGGTCGCCGAGAATCACCTCATACCGCGTACGACGGCCCTGCAGGATGCCGTGTGCTTTGACCTCACCGAGAATGGTGGCCGGCTGGTCGATTTTGAGGTCGGCGATGCGCACGATATTGGAGCGGTCGAGATATTGGCGTGGGAAGTAGTAGAGGATGTCCTCGACTGTGTTCAGGCCGTGGCGGGCGAGCACGGCGGCTTTTTTCGGCCCGACACCCTTGACGTACTGGAGCGGCGAGTTGAGTTTCAATTCGGCCACGGGGGGAAGGTTAGAAGCGATTTGACGAGAGTCAATTACTTTGTTGTCGTTGGTGGACGAGGACGTCCGCCAACCACGGGTGCACGCTTACGATCGGCAGGGTTCCAACCCTGCCGCGCATGACCGTTTACAACTCTGATAGAGTTACGTATCTTGCACCCGGAAGCGGATGCCGTCTGGTGGCGGTCCCGGCCTTCAAAGCCGTGAGGGGGGCAATCGCATTGTCCCTGGTGGGTTCGATTCCCACCCCTTCCGCTTTAGATGAGTGACTGTCACGCCCGACGCAACAAATCCGTAGGGCAGGACCCCTGCGGTCCTGCCGCCATTGGCAGGATCGAAGCGATCCCGCCCTACAAGCCACAAGGAGGTATTGGCAAAATGAAAACCTACATCCTCATGACCCGGCTGGCGCCCGATGTGGCCGCCAAGATGAAAGACCGGGCGGAAATCGGCGCCGCCTGGCTCGACGAGGTGCACGAGAAATGTCCCGACGTCAAGTTCCTCGCCCACTATGCCTTGCTCGGCACCTATGATTTCATGGACATCTACGAGGCGCGCGACGAGGAGACCGCCGCCAAGGTGTCGCTGATCAGCCGGGCGCACGGCGCGGCAGTGGCCGAAAGCTGGACCGCGATTCCGTACAAGCGGCTACTGGCACTGACGAAAGAGATTTAGCGGGCGGGAGTCACCCTTCGATAAGCTCAGGGTGACTTATTTGCGAGGCTTTCTTGAATCTTGTGGGCGGCAGACGTCCTCGTCTGCCCCGTTGGAGTTAGAGAAATTGTCGGTCAACGGGCAGACCGGGAGGTCTGCCGCGCACGAGAGTCAGACTGCGGCCTCATTCAGATCGAGCGCACGGGCATCTTCTGAGGATCGTCGATCAGGATCTGCTCCTTGATTGTGTACGCCTCGGCGAAGGTGACTCCCACCTGGTGACCGAGCGTGCGGGCGCGACTGTAAAGCAGGTCGAAGATGTGCGTACCGGGAGAGAAAACGTCTTTTCGCCCTGCCGCAATGATCTGGCCGGGAGCGATGTCGCCCTTGAGGACCTCGTCGACCCATGACGGATCGCCGAACTGCGATTGGTATGCCGCAATCGCGCGAAGTTTCAGCTCGAATACTTCGCCGATATCCACGAAAAACGAATAGTCCGTGTTACGATAGTATGACGCGTAAATGATCTTGCGCGGCCGGTGCGGTTCCCCGGTGAGCGGCAATTTCGCCAGACCGGCGAGGTAACAGGCGTCGTATCCGAGGCGGCTGCACGCCAGATGATCCGGATGCCGTTGCGACCAGTGTGGCAGAATCACCAGTTCCGGCTTGGTCTCGCGAATGGTCTGCGCCAGAACAAGCTTGTTCTCATGATGATACTCGATGGCGGCATCAGGCAGGTCGGAGTTGCCGCGCCAGGCCAGCCCCATGATTCGAGCGGCGGCGGCGGCCTCCCTGGCGCGAATATGCTCGTCACCGTAGGTGCCCATCTCGCCCCGCGCCAGATCGAGTATACCGACCTTCCGCCCCATGCCGACCATCTTTAGCAAAAGCCCGCCGCAGGTGATCTCGGCGTCGTCGGGGTGCGCGGCTATCGCCAGTACATCAAGCCTGACTGTTTCGGCCATCGATCACCTCCTGATAGTACGCCTCATACTCCGGCACTACCCTATCTGCGCTAAACTTGGCGTTGGCCATGTCTGCTGCGGCCCGCTTGAAATCTACATGACGCTTGCTGTCCTTCAGGAGCGCCACGCCGGCCCGGGCCATAGACGCGGTATCACCAACCGGCAGCAAGAATCCGTTGCGATAATCCTCCACTACTTCCATAAGACCGGTTCCCGATGTTCCGATTACCGGCACACCGCACGCGAGCGCCTCTAGCGCCGCCAGGCCGAACGATTCCTCCTCCGACGGCACCAAGAAGAGATCGGAGCAAGGCAGCACCGCCTCGACTCTTTCCTGGTTGCCGAGAAAGACCACTTTGTCATCAAGCCGCTTCTTCTTCACCTGGCGACGGGCCAGCACGGAGTCGGGTCCCTCGCCGATCATGAGCAAGCGCGCCGGCAATTCGGCCTGGATGCGCTCGAATATGTCGATAACGTCGAGCACGCGCTTGACCGGGCGGAAGTTCGAGATGTGCGTGATGAGGAATTCCCCCTCGCGCACCAGTTCATTGCGGCGGCACTGCTCGCAGCCGGGGCGAAATCGTGTGGTATCGACAAAGTTGTGCACGACACGGATATCCCGTTCAAGCCGGAATACTTCTTTCGTCTCCTCGGCGAGGTAGTGCGAAACGGCCGTTACGCCGTCAGAGGCAATAATCGAAAAACGGGTGATGTCAAAGAACGACGGATCCGAGCCTACCAGCGTGATGTCAGTGCCGTGCAAGGTAGTGATAATCTTCGGTAACTTCACCCCGGTGCCCCGCAGGATTTCGCGCGCCAGGTAGGCACATGTGGCATGCGGGATGGCGTAGTGCATGTGGAGGATTTCGAGACTGAACTCGCGGCTGACATCGGCGATTTTCGACGAGAGCGGCAGCGTGTACGGCGGAAACTTGAACAGCGGGTAGGCGCTGGTATCGACACTGTGAAACAGCAGGTTTGCCTGAAAGCGATCCAATCGGAACGGAAGCGCGTACGATATGAAGTGTACCTGGTGTCCGCGCGCCGCGAGCTGCTGGCCGAGTTCAGTCGCAACTATGCCTGAGCCGCCCGCCACCGGATAACAAGTGATGCCGACGTTCATCTGGGCTCGTACTCCCCAAGTGAAACAAGCTGGTGGGCCGGCTCATCGACCTTCATCTGCTCGTACAGATACGGAATCAGCCCGAGCCCGTACCGGGAAAGGAAATAGTTGATGTTTAGCGTGCGCTCTTGCAGCCCGTGGCGTGGGTAAAGCGTGTGGGCGATTCGATAAATCCGCTCGCGCATCTGCTGGCTTTTTTTCTTATGGGCGGCGAACAGCTTGGCTTCGAAACCGTTCAGCAGGAAGTCGATCTTGCCGCGCACCTGTTCGGCGGTTTCTCTCAGACCGGGATCAAAACCAAGCGCCTCATGTGAAAACTGGCGAAACCGGTCCTCGACCGCCTTCCGAAGCGATGCATAGTCGGCTTGCAAGTCAGCCGGAAACGTTTGGCCGAGCACGCGATTGACCACCTGTTCGATATCGCCCAGCAGGTCTTCAAACGCAATGCCCATCTCGCGGATCAATTGCTCGGAGCGGCGGTCGACTATTGTCAGGGTCGGGCGCGCGGTGTAGTACGGCGCCGGTCGGTCGATCAGAGCGAATAAGCCGTTTAACTGGGCGAAGTATGCGATCTCTGACGGCCCTCCGATCTGGGCCGCCACCGGAAACAGCCACGCCTGCAATAGCGGGCGGGTCAGCACATCGGGCGAGAACAAATCAGGGTGATCGGCGAGCAGTCTTGCGAGTTCACCGTCATTGAGAAATCGACTTCCGACTGAGTATCCCTCACCCTCGCGAATGATAGGCGTCCGTCCGCCCAGCTTGCAGAACAGGTGCGTGGCGTTATCCTTCTTCTCAACCTGCAGGTGGTATCCGTTTTGCCGCAGCCGATTGTTAGTCGCCGTCAATGTCTCCCGTATGGCATCCTGCTGCCGCAGCAGCGATTCAAACAACGGTCGTGCTAACAGCTTCACCGCCGGGTCGCCCGGATTGAAGAACACGAGACCGAGTTCACCGGTCAGGGCTGACATGAGTTTGGCGAACGCACCAACGACCGTTTCACCATGCGTATACGCTCTGCGCAACCGCTCGGTCAGGGCAGGAGTGAAATCAGTCTGGCCCAGATGTTCGCCAAGTTCAGTAAGAACTCGCTCCAGTTCGGTCGAGTTTTCCAGGACGATTTCCGACGCGGGCAGTTCTGTAGTGGGAGGAGTTTCGTAGGCCACGCGGGCGATTTCGCCCTGGCGTGAAAGAACAAAGGCGTGATTTATCTCGGCGAAGTCGTGGTCGTCGCCGGCCATCCAGAAGACAGGCACCACGGGGCGCCCCAGACGCTCCTCGGTCAGACGAGCAAGTTTTACGGCCGCCAACGCTTTGATGATCGTGAACAGCGGACCGCCAAAAAGCCCGGCCTGCTGTCCCGCAAACACGCAGACCGAGCGTTTGTCGCGCAGCTTTTCTATGTTCTGAAGCGTAATTGATGATGCGCCGTACGACTGGTTCTGCCGCTTGAGAATGTCGATGAGTCGCGCCCTCTCGAACTGGGTGCGCTCAAGCAACTCTGCGACCGCAGCCGAGGACTCAGCAGGATAAAGTCCGCGCGCGGGCGCTTTCCCGGCCAGGAAGTCGAGATAAAGCTTTGAATAGCCGAGTTTGTCGGGAGCAACCAGAGGGATGACCATGGGCGAGGTTTGGGCCGCAGTCTTCAATGTCATTGAGTCTTTCCTAACCAGCTCACGTTAACCTCACCAAACACCGAACCAGGCTATTTGTTTCACTCTGACACAACTCTACGTGCAGCGGCAACACATCGGTGTCACATTTCCGATCCGGTATCTCCCGTCGCCGATTAAAGCCACCTCTTCCGGCGAAAAAACAGGATCATAACCACCATAACGACAACGAGCACGCCCAGTGCAAGCGGGTACCCCCACGGTGTATCCAACTCCGGCATGTAGCGGAAATTCATGCCCCAGAGTCCCACCAAAAACGTCGGCGGAATGAATATAGCTGTCAGCAGCGTGAGCACCTTGATAATATCGTTGGTCTTGGTCGAAACCGACGAGTAGAACACCACCAGTGAGGAGTTGACGATTTCGCGATAGGCGTCGGCCAGTTCGTTGACTCGAATCAGGTGATCGTTAATATCGGAGAAGTATGCAGCCAGATTATCGGACACTAGCTCGAAGTGTTTCTTGGACAGTTGGCTGATAACCTCGCGTTGCGGCCGCACGATCCGCTTCAATTGCACAATGTCCCGACCGAGGGCGAACATCGACTTAAGCGTGTCCTCGTCGAAACTGCCCAACACCTCCTCCTCGATCTGGTCGATCTCGTACTCGAAAATGTCCATGGTGACGTTGTAGTTGTCCACCACGGCATCGATCACAGCATGGAATATGTAGTCCGTCCCCATGGCCAGACGGTCGCCCTTGGCCACGCGCGAATACAGGTAATCGAAGATCCGGTGCTCATCGTAATGGACCGTAACAATCGCCCGTCGGGTCAAAAACAGGTCCAGCTCGCTGATGTTCAAACCTTCTTCACGTCCGACAAAGTCGACAATGTTGAAAACCACGAACAGGTAGCGGCCGTAGTCATCGATCTTGGTATTGGACCGCTCCGAGATGACGTCCTCGATTGCCAGCGGGTGGAACTTGAAATCATGGGTGAGGACAAACGATTCCTCGTCGGTCGGCTTGCACATATCCACCCAGAGGAACGAACGCTCATCGGCGCAAAGCGTGTCGAAATCAGCGATGCCGTCAATGACTTTGACGCCTTCATCGGGCAGATAATAGAATGACTTGATCACACCCGTTCCTTCTCTTCGATGAAGGTGCCCTCTTCGTCGATGCGGTCGATAATCAGGTCTTCCTCTGCCTGGACCGCCTTGAGTTCCTCAAGGGTCAGTTTCTCGGTGTGCATAAAGAAGTAGCCGAAAATGAAAACAGGCAGGAGGTCAACGATATGGAGTGCGAGCGCAAACAGAACGGCATCCGAACGACCGACCGAGAAGGCGGCCAGCGACGTTGACACGGCTACTTCAAACGTACCGGCATTGCCGGGGCTGATCGGGACCATGAGGACGATTGTATTGACGATCATGATAACCGCCGCGGCGGCAAACGGCAAAGGCAGGCCGAAACACCTGATGAGGAACCAGACCACCAACATGTGGGCTGCCCATGATGCCAGCGAGAGAGCGAGAGTGCCCAGCGTGCCCTGGCTCGAACGCAGCAGCTCGATTCCCTTGGTGAACGAACGGATGAATTTCTTGCAGGTGATGTAGAAGCCGGGCCAGCGGTCGCGGAATCGACAGCGGGCGATCTCTTCGAGCCGCTCCTGCATGTGCAGGATGATGTAAAGCAGCGCCACCGCACCGGCCGTTATTCCGGCCACCACGAAGCTCAAGTACCGGTACCGGCTGGGAAAGGCAAACGCCAGCGATGTCAAAAACATGAAAACGATCAGGCTGATTGAATCAAAAAGAATCTCGAGCACCAGGGTGGAGAAGACGTAGGTCTTGCGCAGTCCCTCCTTGCGGGCAAACCAAACTACCCGTCCCACCTGCCCGGTCAGCGCCGGCATGACCATTCCCAGCACCTGGCCGACCGAATACAGGGTGATAGCCCGAGGCAGAGTGATCTGCTTCTGTTGCGCAATCACCATCCGCCACCGTACCGCTTTGAGGACAATGAACAGCGCCCCGGAAGCGACCGCGGCGATTAGGTAATACAAATTTGCGCGCTGCAGCAAAAGCTGCAGCTCCGAGGCCCTGATGTCCTTGACACAGTAGGCCAGGAGCACTAAACCTATCAAAGAGCCCCAGAACTTCTTTTTCTTCCAGAATGCGGCCATATACGGTTCAATTGTCCGGTTCAAAACAAGCCGCCAAGATAGACTCGCCCTCGGAGAGTGTCAATCTAATAAGGCAGGGGCGAAGGGGTCGGCACAATCAGACAACGGCCACCAGACTCCGCTGAATCCAGCCCCGTCGCTTGTTTTCAAACAAGACGTTGTAGAAGTCGCCCGACTCGGCCAGGATTTCGACCACCAGCCCGGGGGCGGCGTCGAGCTCTTTTTCGGACAGCTCCGACGGCCCGGTATGGACAATGCTCTCTTCGGCGATTATGACCGCCCGGCGGGTCAAATAATCATGATGATACTTGACGGTGGTAAGCAGGGAGGATGAAATCAGAAGCAACAACGCCACCCACGTGCCTGCCCGAACCAGTCCGCCGCGCAGGGCGAATCCGAAGCGGGCAATCAGGAACACAAATAGAAGGATGAAACAGCAGCAGGAAACCCACGCCAGTGCGGACAAGTGATACGGCGCGACAATCGACTCAAACAGCGAACTCACCGGATTGAGCTCGACCCCCTCCATCTGCACCGAGGTAAACCGTCGAGCGAATTCCAGGTTGGCCGCGATATCAGGATCGTTCGGATCGAGCCGCTGCGCCCGCAAATAGTAAAGCACCGCGTGGCCAAGATCTCCCGACCGGAAGTAGGAGTTTCCGAGATTGAAGTAAAGGGCCGATGACTCCATGCCCTGATGCACGAGGCTTTCGTAGACGGCCCTGGCGCTGTCATAGTTCTTTTGCTCATAGTACTTGTTAGCAAGATCAAAATCGTCCAGCGGCGACGCTTGCCCATTCAGTACGGGCAACAGCAGCAAACCGACCGAAAAACACAACCCGATGCGACTCAAAACCGCACCTCCTCCAAACGGACCATCAAGTTTTCGGCATCGGCGAGCGCCTGGTCAATATCGGGTTGGCTTACTGTCGACGGGGCGTAGCGGGCGAAACCGCATTGATCGAGAAAAGCCAGGATATCTCTGATAAGCTGTTCGTCGGCGGAACGATCTCTGAGAAGATCGCTGATGCGATCACCGGTCAAGCCGTGGGGAGAGACATTCAGCTTATCGCCTATGAAAGAAAGCAGCGCGGCGCTGCACTCGGCAAAGAACTTCTCCGACGTGGAGACTGACGCCAGACTCCGCGCCTGGCCAAGACGGCGGCGCGCCTCTTTCGATGCCCTTCGCGATCGGGCGTAGCCTATATCGCCAGAAAGCTTTTCGCGGCGCCGCCGCATGATGACTGTCGCTATCAGTGCCAGCACGGGTACGGCGTTGACAGCCAGATAGAGCGGCGAGGTGAGCAGCAGTTCACGTGGTTTACCGAGATCACCCGGCTGGGTCTTGATATAGCGGATATCCCTCGCCTCGGCGCCGATTTTGATATCAGGACCGGTGTACGGGAGATCGGGGGTCGCGGCATATCCCTCACCGCGGCTGACTTGCAAAGCGATTGGATCGGTCTTGACGATTCGGTAGCGCTCCGCCTCGGGATCAAAGAAACTGAACGTGAGCGATGGTATTTCCAACAGGCCGGGCCGCTTGGGAATGAATACCTCCTCAAAGACCTTGGTACCGCCGATGCGATCATCGAGCTTGGAGACGGACTCATTGCTGGACGCTTTGTAGACGCGGAAATCGGTCAGTTCCGGGATAACCGGTTCCGCCACCGACTTGATATTGCCCACTCCCGTGATTGTCAGATTGACTGATACCGGCTGGTTCACCTCGACCTCGCGCTTGGCTGGAGTCGCCTTAAAAGTGAAGCGGCCGATTGTGCCGGTAAAATCGCCCGGGCGACCAGCTTCGGGCAGCGCGCGGACATTGACTGTAAGCGGGCGCGACGAAATCTGCACCTCTTCCCCGCTCCCGAGCATCCCGAAGATGTCAAACGGGTCGGGGCGGCGCGTTCTCTGGCGGGCCGGCACGGTGACGGATATGGTGGCGCGGCCGATAGTCTGCTCGCCGGTCGCTGTTGGGAAGAGAGCGTACTTTCTCTCGATGACGCGATACGTACGGTTATTGACCCGCTGTTGGTATGGCCCTTTCGTTCCCAGAAGCTCCGTCCAGAAACCGGTGGTGGTTGGCTCAACCAACTCCGGAGACCCATAGTACTGCACGGCAATGAAAAACTTCAGCGTGAGCGTGGTCTGCTGGTTGACGTACGGCCTCGGGTTATCCACCGAGGCCTCGAGGAAGAAGTCCTTGCTGGCGCCATCGGCGTCCATCGCCCGCTGCTCTAACTGGGGCGGCGCGGAGGAACCGCGGGATAACACCGTCAGGGTGACCGCATTGCCCACAAACCGCCGGTTCTGGTAAACCACTGCGATATTCTCGATAGGATAGCTGCCGGCGCGAACAGGCACGAGCAGGTAGCGATTGGTCACGGATGCTTCCACCCGGCCATTGACAATAGAGATATTGGTTGAGCGCCCCTGCGAGTATACCTCAAACATCGGCAATGTCGGCAGGTTCGGCTCGGGCAAATCCTGGGTGGCGCCGGTGACCTCGACCTCGAGCACCGCCTGTTCGTCCATGCCGATCGTGTCCTGGCTGAGCGTGACACTCACTTCCAGTTGCGGCGGCTGCGCCAGGATGTCCCGCCCGGAATACAGAGCAATCGCTAATACTGCGGCGATCACCACTATGTAACCGCGCCTACCAGTCATTGCCGCTGTAATCTCCTCCGCTGATTTGGCGACGGACCTTCTTCTGTTGATCCTGTTCATCGTCCCTGAGAGCATTCAGGATTCGCTCCGCGTCTTCCTTCGATATCGGCTTCTGCTGTTCTGTCTGTTGCGGTTGTTGCTGCTGTTCCTGTTGCTGTTGCTGCTGCTGATCTTGTTGCTCCTGCTCCTGCTGATTTTGTTGTTGCCGCTGTTGCTGTTGATCCTGTTGCTGCTTTTGTTGCTGCTGCTGGTTTTCCTGCTGCTCAGGCTTCAATTGCTCTTTAAGCATTTTGCGCGCGAGTTCCAAATTAAACTTTGCATCGAGATCGGTCGGATCAGCCTCCAGCGCTTTTTGATAGTGAGTGATCGCGTTGGGATAGTCACCCATGCGGTAGTAGGTATTGCCGAGATTGTAGTTGGTTTTCGGGTGGATCGATGCATCCTGGCTGTTCAAGGCCCCGTTGTACCGCCCAACAGTCTCCTCGTACTTACCCTGTTGATAGAGCACTCCGGCGATATTGTAGTCCAGTTCGGGGGACTCCGGACGCTCGGTCTCGGCCATTTGGTAGCGCTCCAGAGCCTCGTTGAACTTCTGTGCCCGGAAAGCCATGTTGCCTTCCTTGACCAGCGTCTCGACACTGGCGGCGAATACGGTTGAGAATGCCAGCACTGTCGCCGCAGTGGCGAGCGTAAAGGCGCGTTTACACATTCGTTACCTCCGCCGGCTTCTTTCTCTCCGAGACAAAGAACTCTGCAGTCACGAGGATGATTGCCAGCAACAGGGGCCATTGGTAACGATCGTCGTACCGCGTTACCAGAGTGCCTTCGAGTTCCTTCTTCTCCATGGTTGCGATCTCGTCGAAAATCTTGTCCAGTTCCAGCTCACCCGCTGTGGCGTGGTAGTACTTGCCGCCGGTCTCAAGGGCGATTTTTTGCAGAGTCTCCTCATCAAGTTGCGAGACTATAACCTCGCCGGACTTGTCCTTCTTAAACCCAACCTGGTCACCTTTACGGTCAACTACCGGTATAGGTTCGCCCGCCGGGCTGCCGATCCCGACCGTATAGATTCTTATACCATCTTTGCGGGCATTGGCGGCCGCCTCGACAGCACTTCCACCGTGGTCTTCGCCATCCGTGAGAAGCAGAAGCACTTTGTGTTTCTTCTCATGCTGGGTGAAGGCCTTCTGGGCGGCGATGATTGCGGATTCGAGCGATGTCCCCTGCACCGAGACCGTATTCTGATCCATCACCGAGAGCAGCATCCTCGCGGCGGCGTAGTCGAGCGTGAGCGGGCACTGGACAAACGCCTCGCCGGCAAACGCCACAAGCCCGATCCGGTCGCCTTTGAGGCGGTCGATAATGCTGCGCAGCTCCTGCTTCGCCTTTTCGAGCCGGTTCGGTTTCATATCCCGGGCCAGCATCGAATTGGACAAGTCCATGGCGACGATTATATCGATCCCCTCCCGCTCCAGTTTCTCAAGATGAGTGCCGAACTGAAGCCGGGCCAGGGCGACACAGACCAAAGCCAGCCCGAGTAGTACTAACACCGCTTTAGTGCGCTGACGAGCGAACGAAATACAGGGCGCGTTTTTCAGTAGCAACGGCAGGTCGCCAAACAGGTTCAGCAGCTTCTTCTTGCGGCCTATGGCCCAGAAGACATACAGCGCCAGCAACAGGACTCCTAAAAGCAGCGCAAAGTATGTCGGCTCGGCAAAACGCACTATTCAGACTCCCGAATTGATATCCTAAGGCAACTTCCGAAACAGGCTATTGGCCAGAACAATCTCCAGCGCCAGAAGGATCAGTCCGGCAGCCGTGAAATAGTGAAACAGCTCGCGGTACTGTATTGACGCTGAAACCTCTATCTCCGTTTTCTCCATCTGATCAATCAGCGAGTAGATCTCTTCAAGCTCCTTCTCCGAACGGGCTCGGAAGTACTTCCCTCCGGTGACATCAGCGATTTCTTTCAGCGATTCCTCGTTGATTCGGGTCGGCTGGTAGACATACCGCTTGCCGAACAACGGGTCGTCGACCGGGAACATCGCATTCCCCGGACGCCCGGCGCCGATCGTATAGATCTTGATATCAAACGCCGAGGCCAGTCCGGCGGCGGTTATCGGATCGATCTCACCGGCGTTGTTCTCTCCGTCGGTAAGCAGGATTACGATTTTGGACTTGGCGTCCGATTCGCGAAGGCGATTGACCGCATTGGCAATCGCCATGCCGATCGCGGTGCCGTCTTCCAGCACGCCGAAATCGACCTCATCGACAAATCTGAGCACCACCCCGTAATCGACCGTCAGCGGACACTGGGTAAAAGAATGACGGGCGAACACCACTAGGCCGATCCGATCATGTACCCGCTTGGAGACGAACTTCTTGATTTCCTCCTTCGCGACATACAGCCGGTTATGCGGTTTGAAATCCTCGGCCTGCATCGACGACGACACGTCGAGCGCCAGCATGAGGTCCACGCCTTTTGAAGTGACCTCTCTAACTTCCGTGCCGGATCTCGGGCGGGCAAACGCCACGAAGAACAGGGCGACCGCAGCGATGCGTAGAATTGGGAGAATCGCCCGGTAGCGCCTCCGGTGGGACCGCGAAGCGCGGGAGACGATGCGCACGTCGGAGAATTTCACCGCCGCGGTGCGGGTGCGGCGACGCTTGAAATAGTACCAGATCATCGCAGCCACCACGAGCGCGCCGGTTATGAAAATGGCCAGCGGCGGGATGGTCAGATCGATCAGGTCGAAGACATTCACCCCCAAACCGAAGAACTGCACACTGCTCATACTTTCTGTTCCTCGGCGGTTGGTGGCTGGGGCGTATTCGCCGGCGGGGTGTGGACTTCTGCTACTTGGCGGCGCTCATAATCGGCCCGGACAATCTCGATCACATCATGGGCGGTGATAAAATCATTCTCTACCCGTTCGCGTTCCGGCATCAGCCTCGCGAATTTCACCCGGTCGGCGTGGCCGAGAAAGCCACGCAGCTGCTCATACAACTGGTTGGGCAATTCGATCTCACGGAAGGCGTCGAGAAACTGCTCGGTGGTCATTTCCAGCACCTCGCGCCGGTAGATTCGTCCCAGATATGCACGGACGATCTCGGTCAACTGAAAGTAGTACTCCTTGGCCGCGAGTTGGTCGGCGATTGGGTTGTCCATATACTGCACCTTAAGGAAGGCCAGCTTCTCGAAGGCGATCTCCCACGGAGGTCGCAGGTCGAGCGCCTTCTTGATGCGCTGACGTTTCCAGAGCCACCAGCCCAGGAGTGCGGCCGCAATCAACAGTACCAGTGCACCAAGTCCTCCGTATATGTAGTACTTCGTGTAGTCGGGAGGGAACTCGTACTGAGGCTTGAGCGGCTTGATATCGAGCGTGTCGCCCCGGGCCTGCTCCAAAAGCGAGAGAATCTTGATCGGCACCGGTTCGGCCAGCATGACTTTGCGGCTGCTGTCGGGCAATATGAACAGCACCGGCAGCGGTGGGATGACATAGTCGCCGGTCGTGTAGGTGCTCAAAGTGAATATGGTCTCGCTCCTGAGCCGGCCCCCGTCAAGTTTGGTTTCGATATCCGGCTTGTAGTCTTTAACGTCGAATGCACCAAGGTTCGCGCCAAGAGGCGGGGGTATCAATTGGTAAATCGAGTCATACGTGATTGTCAGCGTATAGGTGATAAGATCACCTATATAAGACTCCGCCCGGTCAACAGACGTGGTAATCTCCACGCCCGCCACCGACGCAACCGTATCGGCCGGTTCCTGGGCCAGCACCGGGGTCACGCCGGGCGCAGCGCCCAGCCACATGAATATGATAAAGAGCGAGCGTTTCATTTCGTCAGCTTACTTCACGTTCTGATCGAAGAACTGCACTTTCTCCGCCTGCACCAGGCTCATTATATAGTCGTTGTACGCCGCTTCGGCCTTCCGGGTCCGGTAGTCGATATACACCTGCGACCTTACCGAATCAAACGGGGCGCCGTCGTAAAGCGAATCCTTGTTGGCCAGGTAGAAATTGCGCAGATCAGCGGTATCAATCTTGATGTCAGGTATTACGTTGTCGGATATGAAGCGGTCCACCACCAGTCGTTTTTCGAGCTGCTCCCGTTCTCTCTGCACCTCTGGTTTCGAGAGATAATCCTCGCGCACGGCAGCGTTGTAAAGCAACTCCACGCCCACATATTGGTGAACGTATTTTTGCCTGGCCTCGCGACTGGCGAGCTGTGACTGTATCTCCGCAGGAAGAAGCGCAATATGGTTGTTGATCTCGGAAATACGGATGTCGCGGTCGCCAATCCGGGCGACCACCGGATCGTCTGTGGCCTCCGGCTGAGGTTCGATGTTGGTGGCCGCAGCCAGATGCCGCTTGGCATCGAGCACGCGACCCAGCTTCTCGAGTGAGGCTACCAGATTCTTCGACGCTTCGCCGGCGAATGAGCCGTCGGGGTCGTACTCCCTCGCCCGGATATAATGCGCCGCCGCCTTCTCGTAATCCCTCAGGTGCTCGTAGTAGACTCGGGCAATGAGGTAATTGACATTCCCGCGCTCGGCATCGGTTAAATCACCGAACAAAAGAACCTTTTCGTACTCCGCAACAGCTTCGGCATGAAGGCCGTTACTGACCATCTCGCCGGCGAGTCGCTTGTGCATCTCGATACGGGCGGTGTGGTCGGTCTGACCACAGGACACAACCAGAAAGACAGTCGCGGCCACCAAGACGACTATCGAGATCGACCGGCGCAGCCACAAGTACCCACCTGTCCTCATCAGTGACGCTTCTCCCTCATCTTAAAGAAACTGACCAGCGGCGCGATATATGACTGGTCGGTTTGTATGTTGATGAAATCAGTGTTGATCACTTTGAAATTGCGCTTGAGGTTTTGCAGGTCTTCGCCGGAGCGGGCGGCGAACTCGCGGCGGAACTGGGCCGATCCGGTGTTTATCAGCACTACCTCGCCGGTTTCAGCGTCCTCGAGCTCGATCAGGCCGACATTCTCAAAAGTCGCCTCACGCGGATCCGAAATCTTGATCGCCACCACGTCATGCTTCTGATTAGCCAGTTGCAGCGGACGGATGTATCCGTCGAAGAAGAAATCGGACACCAGAAACACCACCGATTTGCGCTTTATCACCTTGCTGAGATACTCCAGCGCCATGCCGATATCGGTACCGACTCCCTGCGGCTGGAAATAAACCACGTCGCGGATAAGCCTCAGCACGTGCGGGCGTCCTTTCTTGGGCGGCACGAACTTCTCGATCCGATCGGTGAAGATAATCAGTCCGACCTTGTCGTTATTCTTGATCGCCGAAAAAGCGAGCAACGCACACAGCTCGGCGGCAACTTCGCTCTTGAATCGTTCCCTGGTCCCAAATCTGCCCGACGACGAAGCATCGATCAGAAACACCACCGAGAGTTCGCGCTCCTCGCGGAACTTCTTGATATGCGGGAAGCCGGTGCGGGCGGTGACGTTCCAATCGATCAAGCGGATATCGTCGCCCGGCTGATACTCGCGCACCTCCTCGAATTCCATTCCCTGCCCCTTGAACGTGGAATGGTATTCGCCGGAGAAGAGATCGTTCACCAGCCGCCGGGTGCGAATCTCTATATACCGTATCTTCTTCAGTATCTCTTTCGGGATCATGCTGATTCTTACGGCACTTCCACCGCGTTGAACACTTTCTGCACGATATCGTCCGACGTGACCTCTTCAGCCTCGGCTTCGTATGTGCAGAGCACGCGATGCCGCAGAATGTCCGGCCCGACCGCCTTGACATCCTCCGGAGTGACATAGCCGCGTCCCCGAACAAAAGCGTGCGCCTTCGCGCCGAGATTCAGATAGATAGTCGCGCGGGGCGAGCCGCCATAAGCGATAAGATCTTTGATATCGGCCAGGCCGTATTTTTCCGGCTCGCGGGTCGCAAAAGTCACGTTGACAATATACTCCTTCACTTTGTCGTCGACATAAACCTGGCGCAGCACCGAGCGCGCCCTGATAATATCCGCCGGCGAGACCACTTTCTGCACGGGCGCCATCGGAGCGCCGGTGTTGCGATCCATGATCTCCCGTTCCTCGGCGGGCGACGGGTACCCTATTTTGAGCTTGAACATGAAGCGGTCGATCTGCGCCTCCGGCAGAGGGTAGGTCCCTTCCTGCTCGATCGGGTTCTGTGTGGCCAGCACGAGGAACGGCTCCTCCAGCTTGTAGGTGGCATCGCCGATCGTCACCTGCCGCTCCTGCATCGCCTCGAGCAGCGCCGACTGCACTTTGGCGGGGGCGCGGTTAATCTCGTCGGCCAGGATGATGTTCGCAAAGATCGGCCCTTTGCGGACCGAGAACTCGGCTTTCTGCGGGTTGTAAATGAGCGTGCCGATCAGATCGGCCGGCAGTAGATCGGGCGTAAACTGAAGCCTCTGGAATTTCGCCTGGATAGCATCGGCCAGGGTCTTGACCGAGAGCGTCTTGGCCAGGCCGGGAACGCCCTCGATCAGGATGTGGCCGTCGGCCAGGATCCCCATGAGCAGTCGTTCCACCAGATACTTCTGACCCACGATCACCGAGCTGATCTGCGTGGTCAGCTTCTCCACGAATGAGGCTTCGCTCTCTACCAGCGATTGGATTTGTTTGATATCAGTTTGCATCTATCCTCCACAGACAAAGCACTTATTTCAACTTTTCAAAGAAGACGCGAATCTCCGATTCGAGGCGCGAAACCTCGCCGGGCGCCGGTTCGACCGGTGAGAATTTCTCGCGCTCGGCGCGGGCCAGCCAACCCGCAATTGCGCTCCGCACACCGGTGTCAGGTTCCACCTTCTCGAGTTCCGCCGCAGCGGCCGACGCCGGTCGGCCGGTGACATTTATCCCGTAGCGAGAGTGGACGTAGTTCCCGAGAGATCGGTACAGCCCGGTCTGGAACCGTTTTAGATCCATCCCGGCCTCTTTACGCACTTCATCGAGCTGCTCCAGGAACGCCAGCGCCGGGCTTTTGGCTGTTTCTTTTACCGGCTTCGGTTTGAACAGGGCATACGAACCGATACCTAGCCCGACTACTGCAGCAGCGATGAGCGCAAACCAGCCGCCGTCAAGACCGCCCTTCCGGCGCTCTCCGGCAGGGAGTGGCTCGGCAATCGCCAATGTAACCGCGTCGGTCACCAGTTGACCTGCCGATGAATCCGGCCAGGTCACATACTCGATGACCATCGGGTCTACTCTGGCAACTCCCGAAAGAAACGGCACAAGTTTGTAGTCGAATGTCTTGGTAGTTGACTCGTTGGCACCGTTGCCGGTGGAACGCACCGACGACGTAAACCGGGCCACTTTCAGCTTGTCGGAATTGAGACGAAATGCCTGTTCGAAGCGGTAAGCCGAGACGCCACCAGCCCAGGTCACCACTACCTGGAACGACGCTGTGTCCTCGTAGGCCATGTCGGTGCGGTCAATGGATTGCGAGAGGCTAATCGAGGCGCGACTACTCGACCACCACGCGATGCACAACAGCGCCGGCAGAAAGACTATCCGAGTTATGCGCCAATTGCTCTTCATTCCCAGGTGCTCAGCCGTTTCGTAACCCAGCCGGTGTTGGTAAAACTCCGTTAACTGTTTGTCAAGTCCTAAGTTAGACCGGTGCCTATAGGCCGGTCACTCGGTTTTATACTTAATGGAGTTAGGCAAGTTTCGTTAAAATGTGTTAAGCCAGAATCAGGGCCAAGAGACCGAGAATCATGCCGACTTTCAGCGCCCTGGAGGCTACAGCGAGCATCTTGGCATCAGGGAAACCCCACGTGACTACCAGCAGCGCCAGTATGGGCAAGTCCACCACATAGACCGTGATAATCTCGTAGGCACGACCAAACCAGCCCGCGAAGATCGGTATGTAGGTTAACACCGCCAGCAGAGCGAAAAGGCCCGTGGCGGCCAGAAGAGATCGGGACGGTCCAATCACCAGCGGCAGCGAACTGAGACCGGCTCGCCGGTCACCCTCCATGTCCTGGACATCCTTGACAATCTCCCGGACCAGATGAAAAAAGAATGCGAACACGGAGGCGATCATCGGGCCGGGAAGACGGAAAGTCAGTTCCGGATCAATCGCCAGCCCCCCGGTAACAAAAGTCAGGGAGGCCAGCAGCGCCACGACGGCATTGCCCAGCAGAGGTATCCGCTTCAGTGTGCGGTTGTACGCCACCAAGAGCCCGATTGTCACGAATCCCGTTAAAGCGACTTCCCAGGAGACTGCGATCCCCATAATAAGAGCGATCACATTGAGTGTGATCATCAGGTTGCGGGCGAAACGCCGCGAGAGCCGACCCGCCACCAGCACCCGGGTGGGCCGATTAATCTTGTCGGCTTCCGTGTCCATCAGATCGTTTAGGATGTTTCCGGCGGCACAGGCAAGAAAGGCCGCGATCGAGACCACGGTCGGGCCGTAATATTCCGGCCAGGACCATGTAAGATAAGCACCGACCCAGACGCCAGCTGATGCGATCAGGCAGTTGGTTGCGCGGATCAGGCGGAGAATATCGATAAAGCGTCGCACGCAGGACAATAGACCCCCAAGCCGGGTGAGTCAACTTTGAACAGCCGGGGTAGGTCGGGATGCTTATCATCCCGACACGACAGTTGTCACACGAACATGTGTGTCGGGACCACAAGGGTCCAGACCTACCATCGCTGGCGGTCAGTCAGTCGAAGAAGTCACCCGGCATACCAACAGCCGCGAGCGACCGGTATCGGAGATCACGAGGCGACCGTCGGGGAGAAACACCAAATCGGAAGGATCAAGCAGCGGCTGGTCGGCGCCGGAGATGGTCGGGCCGAGCGCAGCCAGCAATTCACCATTATTCGAAAGACAGTGCAGCTTGCTGGAGTCTTCCTCCAGCACCCAAACACGCCCGGAGGGATCAATCGCAACCGCGGTTGGAGCATTCACACTTTGGTATTTGACTTCCTGCACCAGACCGCCACGAACATCGTAGACCATGACCCGATGGTTACCCCGGTCGCAAACGTAGATACGATCATGCCGGTCGAGTGCGAGAGCGGACGGCTCACGCAACTGCCCGCCGGGCGAGCCGGCGTCACCCACGAACATGTCGAACTGGCCGGCGGCGTCCAGGGTGACAACGCGGTGATTATCCGGATCAACCACCCAGATGTCGCCGAATTCGGTCACCGCAATTGCCGCCGGGCGGCCGTACACAAACTCATCCGCCTCGTCGCGGAACGGGATCTCCATAGTGTATTCCAATTGGTCGCTGCACTGGACGAGTAACCGGGACTCGCGGTCGGTGACCCAGACTCGTCTTTCCGAGTCGACCGCCAGCCCCCGGGGATCACCGAGTTTTCCGATAGAACTCCCTTCGCCTGAGAAATCTCGCACTGCCGCCAGATCGCGATTAAACCAGATCACTCGCTTGTTGCCCGAATCAAGCAGGTACAGCGCTCCGCGATTATCGATAGCCAGGTCGGTTGGATTAGATAAGGGTCGACCGAGAATCTGACCGGAAATCATCCGTTCGAGTACAATTTCCGTGGGAATTCCCGGAGACTGGGTCAGTTCGCGCCCTGGCCTGGCCTTTCCCCCGCAACCGACTAGAACAAAGACCAGGCTCAGGCTTGACAACACCAGTCCGCCCGCCCGGCGTCCCGTCAGAAGCCAGGATAAACCGTGACACATATCTGACGGGAGGCCAGAGGATCGAAACTCAGTCTGAACGGTCTCGGCTGCGCGGAGGAGAAGCCGGGCGCTGCAATCCGGCGGTTGATGCGAACGGCGCTGCGGATAGCGTCGACTACCGATATGATCCGGTTCACTATCGCTGCGCCGATCATGAAGTCGGATCGACGGTAGGCTTCCTTGCTTCGATTCCGAAGATCGCGGTAGGTCTGGCGTTCGCGCTCGCTTTGCCACTGCCAGTGGTTTTCCGGGGTGTCGGCCAGGTACGGCCGCTCCGGGTCAAACGCCCGCCCCAGCGTGTTGAACTCCCGTATGCTGCTGTAGAAGCCGACCCACGATTGGAACTCCTCGCTCTTGCCCTCGAGGCGCGCGTTGGCGTGTGCCGCGGCGTAGGCGATAAAATCGTCTTCGCGCCATCGCCCATAAGTGTGAAACGACAGATAAGCAATCCAGATACCGGCCTCGGCGCCAAAAAAGTAACGGGCGGTACGCCGACGGTCGAGATAGTACTGTCCGCCGCCAGGGATAATCGCTGAGTACAGGGCTGCCTGCACAACTGACTTGCGCCCGGTTTCCGACTGATCCCGCGTGCCTCCGCCGAATTCATCGTTGGCTAGGTTGCCGGTCACACCCAGGGACCTCGTCTCCGCGTTGAGGCTGTTCTGCATGGCGACATGCACCGGGCTTTGGCCAAGCTCAATCGCATGCACACCACTCGACACGCTAACGACTACGACGATCGCAATAACCCAAAACCTCACGAGACGACCTTTCTCAGAACTTGTACGACAGTTTGACATAGGGCGTATCCCGGCGCGAGTGATACGACTTTAGCGACAGATCAACATCGATATCGGAAAACACTGATGAACCGCCCTGCTCGCGGTTGTGCTTCTTGGCTGAGAAGAATGCCTCAAAGCCGCTGACCACATGGTTGAGAATCGCCAGATACGTCATCGTGCGACCCTTGTCGTACTTCTTGTTGGCGTCATCGCGCATGGTCTCGTACTGCAGACGGTTAGCCGATCGCGGCGTGGTAGCCTCATCGAGGATTCTTCCACTGGTGCCGCCGTTGATCAGCACCGAGTCCTGGAAGAACTGATCTATATCCAATCCGCTTCTCCGTGCATCGTCCCAGCCCCACGCAAACTGGTTGTACTTGCCGGTCATCTCGTAGTATTGTTGGGTGCGTTCATCGGGAAGGTGATGCGAGATCTCCCGCGCGGTTATGGAATCATCGTCAGTCGCACCATAAGCCCACCACAGGTATTTCTGCTCATAGACATCCCGGGACCAGTGCTCATGATTGAACGCTTTGTAGGCATCGGTGGCGTCG